>NZ_AEXS01000177.1:0-10479 GCF_000204455.1 Paenibacillus sp. HGF5
TCACGATCTGCAGTCCCTCATCCACCTTGCCGCTTAGCATGCAATTGCTCAGCTTCTCGATCTTCTGAAGCGGATAATAAATATCCGGGACGTACCGAATCTGCTCCGCATCGACCATGTCCGTGTCCGCATTCACATTGCGGTACAACCGCCCATCCTTAATATTCCGGTATGCTTCGGAGCAATTGCTGATTTTGGATTCGTACGTGCGGCTAACGCAGCCCCACACCGTGAACGTATCATGATAATCCTCGTTGCACCGCCTAATATACTCCTCGAATTTCCTGACCAGCTGCTTGCGCTCGGACGGCTGATCCAGACCGATTAACGCTAGGAATTTCAGCTCTTCAACATGATAAACCACCACATGTCCATAGCGCTCCTCCAGGCCGCCCCGGATCTGAGACGTCAGCTCTTCCAGGACAAAATCCGACTTGGCCGCCCCCTTGCCGGCAGGCTGCAAATACACGGCCGCCATCATGAAATGCCGGCACTGGAAGAAATGCGTGTAGTGCTTCTGCATCTGCATTTCCTGCTCGCGCGAATGGTGATGGCCGTCCAGCGTTTGCAGGAACACGCTTCGGCGGATATCCTCATCCACCAGATCCATCTGCTTCTTGAGGGATTCGTTCTCCCGCTGCACCTTGACGATGCCGCTCTGGATTTTCACGAAATCGTTCCCTCGAAGAGAACTGCCCCCGAGCAGCTGGACGATGTTCTTCACCGGCCGGTACAGGTAAATGCTGAGCAGCACCGACAGAATGACGTTTAACACAATCGCGCCGTACATAATCCACGTATTGGCATCGGTGACGGAATCGATATTTTGAAACTTGTACGGCATTTTATTGATATATATAAAACCGTTATAGTCCGATTTGTAAAAATTGTACTCAAAATCGTCGTGCGTGAGGGAGGCTTCCTGCGACGGATTAAAGTACACGTCGTTCAGAATGCCTACCAGATCGAGATCCTTCTCGGTGCTCAAGATGACGTTCCGGTTCGCATCCAGCACAATGAGCGAGGCCCCGGGAATCATGGAATTCAAATCGATCCCCTTAAGCAGCCGGTTCACGTTAATCAGAATCATCAGGTTTTTGTTCGACATTCTGACCTTGTTGCCGTCTACGGCAATCATCAGGTTCCGGCCGTACCCGCTGCTCTGATCCGCATAAACCTCCGCTGGAAAAACCGTAAGCTCGTGCTCCGATCGGGTAAACGTCTTCCAGAACATCGAGTTGAACTTCTGGGATTTGTATCGCCTGTCAAACAATGCGTCCAGATTGCTGGTTCCGCGTGTCGTAATGGCCAAATCGTGATTGTCGAACGAAATGACCACATCTTCCACGATATCCACGTTGGATACGATGCTGGTGACGCTGTCCTGCAGAGAGATGACTTTCTCCATGTCAAGTTTGCCGTTATCCAACTGCATCCGGTCCGAAGGAAGCGCATGAATGTTAAAAATCAAATTGTTAATGGAGGAGAAACTGGTATCAAACGACTGAATAATATTTCTGATCACCATCCGGTTGTTCTCGCTCACCTTGTCGTAAATTCCGGTAATGGAATTCTTGTACACGATGTAATTGAATATGAACATGATGCCGATGACCAGTTGCAGAGCGAAGAAAATCTGGAGCAAGCCTCTGTTGGCGATCAATCGATTCATACGGATTCACCTCTCTTGGATGTCATCCCTTCATATTCAACATGATAGCCCCCGGCACCTTCCCATCACCCCTTTTCGGAACCGAGCATGACCCCTTTGGCAAAATACTTCTGGGCAAACGGATAGATCAGCAGCACCGGAATCATCGACAACACGATCGTTGCGTTCTTCATGGCCTGCGGAGCAAGCGCCGACGCATCCACCAGGCTCGGGTTGCTTCCGTTCTCGCTGAAAATCAGCATATCGCGAAGCACGACCTGAAGCGGGTACATATTCGCGTCGTTCAGGTAAATCAGCGGGATAAAAAAGCTGTTCCAATGGCCCATGAAATAAAACAATCCGATCGAGGCCAGCGCCGGTTTGGACAGCGGAAGCACAATCTGGAACAGGATGCGGTACTCGGAAGCGCCGTCGACGACGGCTGCCTCGCGCAGGGATTCCGACATGTTCTCGTAGAAGCTTTTGAGGATTAACAGCTCAAAGGTCCAGATCGCATTCGGAAGCACGAGTGCCCATACGCTGTCCAGCAGGCCAAGCTCGGATACGATCAGGTAGTTCGGAATGATCCCCGGATTCAGGAACATGGTCATGATGATTGCCAGCAGGAAAAACTTGCGTCCGAAGAAATTTTTGCGAGCGAGCGGATAAGCCGCTACCGCCGTAAGCAGCAGGTTAATGGCCGTACCGAGCGCTGTATAAAAAATCGTATTCAGATAGGCGCGCGGCACCCGGTCGTCGTTCAGCACCTGGGCATAGGCGTCGAGATTAAAACCCTTGGGAAACAAGGTGATATTCCCTTGCACCACTTCGGAGGTCGCGCTGAGGGAAACGGCGGTGATATAGACGACGGGGTACACGGTAATAATGGCAAGGCATGTCAGAATCAGCGTGTTGATAATGCCGAATAACGAGATGTTTCGAAGGCTGAATCGTTTGTTGTTTACCATAGTCCGCTACCTCCCAGTCGCTTGCTGAAGTAGTTGGAGGACAGCAGCAATATCATGGCGACAACGGCTTCGAACAAGCCCACGGCCGCGCCATAGCTATAGTTGCTCTCCAGAAGGCCTTTCCGGTAGACATAAGTCGAGAATACGTCCGCCACCTCATAAGTCATCGGATTGTAAAGCAGCAATACCTTTTCGTATCCGATCCGAAGCATCGACCCGGTCTTCAAGACAAACATGATAATAATCGTTGGAAGAATGGCGGGAATCGTGATTTTAAAAATCATGTGGCGCCTTTTGGCACCATCCACCTTGGCCGCTTCGTAAAGCGACGGGCTGATCCCTGCAATCGCAGCCATATAGATGATAGCCTCATAACCGACGGTTGCCCAGATATCCGATGAAACATAGATGGTTCTAAACCAGCTCGGCTCAATGAGAAAATACGTCTTCTCGAAACCTAACGCCGCGATCAGCTGGTTAATGATCCCCTGATTGGGCGACAGGAAGTCGATAATCATGCTGCTTATAATGACCACGGACAGGAACGAAGGCAGATAGCTGAGCGTTTGAACCGACTTTTTGAACCATTTCACTCTGACCTCGTTAAGGAGAATCGCCAGAATGATGGGAAAAGGAAAGCCGAAAATCAAATTGTATACGCCAAGAAGGAGCGTATTCTTGAACAACAGCCAGAAATCCGGACTGCCGAAAAATTTCTCGAAATGCTTGAGCCCTACCCATTCGCTCTCCATGATGCCGGTAAATACGCTGTAGTCCTTGAAGGCAATGATCAAGCCGTACAGGGGCCCGTATCGGAAAATAACATAAAACAACAGGCACGGGATAAACAGAATCAACAGCTGTCTGTCCCGCTTCATATGCTGAAAGGCCGAAACCATTCTTCTCCCAAACCCGCCGCGGGGTTTGGCGAGATTTGTCTCTGTCCCTGCACTTGACATGGTGTTCCCTCCTTTAAGATGATGAGCAGCACCCGAGCGTTGTACCCGGATGCCGCCATCACTCCTATTTCTTCTGCGGATTATTTCGTGGCTTCATCCAATCTCTTCTGGGCTGCGTTGAAAATATCGACGATTTGCTTGGCTCCCTGCTTCTCAGCCTGTGCCTGCCATTGCTGCCACTGCGCATCGCCGTAGTTTTTGTTGAGAATGTATTTGGCGTTAAATTCATCCGCCAATTTCTTCAGCGAGGTTTGGATTTCCGCAATCGTTGCGGTTTCGTCATCCGTAAAGTTCACGACCGGATCCAGCGGCTCGAATTTATTGCCGTTCAGGAGCTTATCCTGAGCCTCCTGCTCCTTCTCCGTATAGTTGAAGTACACGCTGCGCTTGTCGGAATTGACATACACTCCTTGCAGCCACAGGCCATAGCGGTCCTCCAGCACGCTGATATCCACCAGAGGCACGTCGGTCAGCTCCGGATAGACGGCTTTATCGCCTTCCATCTTGAACGTCTCGCCTTCCACGCCCATCGTCACCAGCGTGGCGCCGGACGGGCTCGTCAGGTAATCGAGCAGCTTCAGGGAAGCTTCCTTGTTGTCATTGTTGGCTACCGCGATGCTGAAGCCGTTCGTAATGCTCTCAATCGTCTTGCCGTTTCCGGTCGGCCCGACCGGATTGCCGTATCGCAGATCATAGTTCGGATTTTGGTCCTTGACCTGGTTGTAGAACAGGTCCAAACGTCCGATCCAGTCATAGGTGACAAAGGATTTATTGCCTGACGTCATTTTCGCCGTCCAGGAATCGTCGGTGTCCGTCATGAATTCCGGATCGAGGAGTCCCTCGTTGTACAGCTTCTTCATGAAATCGAGCATTTCTTTGTGCTCTGGCTGTATGGTAGCGTACTTCCATACCTTGGCCGTCTCGTCGTAATACGTCGGATAGTTGGCTCCGCCGATTCCCCAGCCGAAGGCCCAATCGCGGAAAATGTGCTCTTTCGTTTTGGAGGCGTAAGGATAGGAATCCGGATAGGCTTCCTTCAACTTTTTGAGGGCCTGATAAAATTCGTCGGTATTCGTCCATTCCTTGATGCCCAGCTCATCGAAGATGTCTTTGCGGTACAGGAAGCCGTGGTTCACGTCACGGTTGATGTTTGCAACCGGCCAGGTATAGATGTTGCCGGATTCGTCTCCGTAGGACGGAATGACCCAAGGATTCTCGTCCACATACATTTTTTTGAAGTTCGGCAGCATGTCGAGATATTCGTTAATAGCAACGACCGCTTTCTGTTTGCCAATCTTCTTCAGCTCCGGTGGCGTCAATCCGTGGATGATGTCCGGGAGCTTGCCGGATGCAACGGTTACTTTCAGCTTGTCTTGAAACGTAGCCGAAGAATAAGCTTGGAAATTCACTTTGATTCCGGTTCGCTTCTCGATCTCCTTGGCAAACAAGGAATCATTCAGGTTGGTTTTCTCGCTGACGACCATCCAATTGATCGTTGTCGGTTTATCGACCAGCGGAAGCGCGAGACCGCCAGTATCCCCATATTGATCCGGATCTGCCGGTGCCGTTGGAGGTGCTGTTTCTCCGTCCGTTTCGGGAGCTGCCTCTTTATTTCCTCCGCTGCATGCGGCCAAGATCGAAATGATTAATGTGAACACGAGTGCCATACGAAACCATTTTTTTGTCATTTGCGTTCCTCCTCTAAATCCATCATTTGAATGCGGCTGACTGAATCTGTGCGATCGCTACTCTACCCCCGTCATTTCTTCTCATCTGTGTGTCGGCTTACTCATCCGGTCTGCGCTTCACATGCTTAATGTTTCCTACCATGCCTCCTTGTTGGCGAAGATCCCGGCCTGTCGCAGGAATATTCTAAAATGATCGGGCATCCGTTGCCGAGTGTCCGGCACGGAATTTTCTACCCATCCACATCATAAAAACGCTTCCAAGATTCGTAAAGAAGCGTATTTCTGCGAGATGGCGTTTTTTCTTCTTCAAGCGGGCGAAATGCCGAAAACCCGCATAACATTAGGCTTTTTGAGCATGTGGAAAATGCTAAAGCGGTAGAAATAGATAAAAAAATAGAGGGATTTCATCACGAAATCCCTCACGGAAGATGTTAAATTTCTTCTCTTCCCCATCGTATATTCTTGAAGCAGAACGTCATCGGCGATCTATCAAAACGGGTGTGAATTCAATCACTCGTTTCCGTCCTTCTTCGCTTTGGCACCCTGCTCCCGCAATTTTTTGCCTTCCTTGCCGTATAGATCCTTCAGGATCTTCTTGCCGGTCGGCGTCTGCGCAAGTCCGCCCTTCGCTGTTTCCCTGTGCTTGGACGGCATAGCCGTGCCAACCTCCAGCATCACGTCGATCACTTCGTCGGATGGGATGACGCTGCGCACGCCGGCAAGCGCCATATCCGATGCCGCCAGCGCCGTCACCGCGCCGAAGCCGTTGCGCACGATGCAAGGAATCTCGACCAGCCCGCCCACCGGGTCGCAGATAAGTCCCAAGGAATTCTTGAGCGCAAGTCCGACGGCGTGAACGGCCTGCTCCGGCGTGCCGCCCCGCAGCTCCGTCAAAGCGCCTGCCGCCATACCGATAGCTGAGCCGACTTCAGCTTGGCAGCCGCCCTCCGCACCGGAAATAAACGAGTTATTGGCAATGACGTAGCCGATTGCGCCTGCGCTGAACAGCCCCATCACCAAATGCTCGTCTTCCCAGCCGAAGCGTTCCTGCGTGCTGACAAAAACCCCGGGAATAATGCCGCATGAGCCTGCCGTCGGCGTCGCTACGATGCGCCCCATGGAGGCATTCACCTCGGACACGGACAGGGCGTAGGCCAGCGCCGTGCAAGCGTCGGTACCAAGCGCGGGCACCCCGCTGCTCATATATTGATGAACGCGCACGGCATCGCCGCCGGTCAGGCCGCTTTTGGAAGGGACGGGTTCATGGATTCCCCGGTGCACCGCTTCCTTCATGATGCCGTAGTAATCGGCCATTTGCTTGAACGTCTCGTCCCGGCTTTTCCCCGTTTCCTTGATCTGTTCATTCAGCATCAGCTGGCCGATCGTCACCTGATCCTCCCGGCAGCATGCAATGATCTGCTCCAGCGTAGAAAACTTCATGACTGCGCCTCCTCTACTGTCAAATCCGCGATGACGACGCGATGCACGCTCGGCAGTCCTTCGATATGCTTCATCAATTCGGCCGGAACCGCTTCGTCCGACTCCACCACCGTCATGGCATCGCCGCCCCTTCCCTTGCGGTCCACATCCATATAGGCAATGTTGACGCCGCCGGCCTCCAGGAGCCGGGTGATATGCGCGACCATGCCCGGCGTATCGTCATGAAAGACCAGCAGCACCGGATAATTCATCGTAAACTTGACGTCGAAACCGTTTACGCGCAGCATTTCCACGCTGCCTCCGCCAATGGAAGCGCCTGCAATGACATCGGTATGATCGCCGCCCATCAGCCTCAGCTCCACGGTATTCGGGTGAAAGGCCACATTCTGTGCCGTCTTGAAGGTAAGTTCAATGCCTGCCGCTTCGGCAAGCTCGATCGAATTCCGGATGCGCATATCGTCCGTGGCAAAATCAAGCAGCCCGCCTACGACAGCCAGATCGGTGCCGTGGCCGCGGTAGGTTTCGGCAAAAGATCCATAGAACACAATTTCCGCCTGATCGGGGAATGCTCCAAATATGCGCCGCGCGGCTCTTCCGATCCGCACGGCCCCAGCGGTATGGGAGCTTGACGGCCCCACCATGCTGGGCCCAATAATAGAAAACACATCTTTAAACCGCATGCGCGATTCCCCACTTTCGACTATTCTGCCCTCATTGTATCAGTCTGCCAGCCAACTTTCCAAGTGCTCCCGAATAAAATCGTCATCGTTTAAATGGGGATAATCCCGGTAGACCCGATCAATCTCTTCCGATTGTCCGGGAGACAGCGTTTCATGCGGATTCAGGCACCATGTGCCTTGCAGCAGTCCCTGTCTGCGGAGCACCTCATGAATGCCCGGGATGCAGCCCGCAAACTGATGCGCGGGATCGAAGAAGGCCGCGTTGGAGTCGGTAATCTCGACGTTGCGCGTCAGCCATTCCTTCGCGAACTGCTCCTGCTTGCGCGCCTCTTTGATTTCCTCCAGCAGCTCCACCGCTTTCCTGGTCCAGACCGCCCAGTGACCGAGCAGACCGCCGACGATAGGCTTGGCGACCGGCGTTCCGTCCACCTGGAATCGATAGGTCGTCAGCAAATCGTTGACGATGTTATCGTCATTCCCCGTATAGAGCGCAATATCGTCTCTGCGGCTCGAATAACAGACGGCACGAACGACGGCAATCGTCTGGTAGCGGTTGAAGGGCGCCATCTTGATCGCTACGATATTCGGAATTTCTGCGAAGGCACGCCAGAATCCGAAGGAGAAGATGTTGCCGCCAACCGATGGCTGAAGATAGAACCCGATCACCGGCATTCTCTGCGCAATCTCTTCCGTGCGCTTCAGAATATCCTCTTCGCTCCAGCCGCTTAACCCGCCCATGCTGAGCAGGACGGCATCATAGCCGAGCCTGCGGGCGATCTCCGTTTCCTCCACGGCTTGCTCCGTGGGGCCGCACACGCCGGCCACCATCAAGAAAGGCCGGTCAAGTTCTGCCCTGCGGACCTCTTCCGCCGCGAGCCGCAGCACCGGTTCGTACAAGTCAATGCCTTTATCACGGATCTCGAATTGGGTAGAGTGAACGCCGACCGCCACACCGCCCGCACCGGATGCGGCATAATAGCGGGTCAATGCCCGCTGGCGGCGTTCGTCCAGCTTCCGGTTCTCGTCCAAAGCCAGCGGATGCGCCGGTATGACGAGCCCTTCGTGAAGAGCTTTCAGCTTCTCGGGGGCCAACCTTTGCATTGCAGGAATCTGTCCGCTCATTAGAATTTCCCCTTTCTCTCTTGGAAGTGCGTCGGCTTGTTCCAGCTCTCGCCGCCGGATTGCACCCATGCTGCCGTCCAATCCAGCATCTGCAGCAGAGACACTTTCGGATAACCGAAGAGTTGGTGGGATTTCGAGGCGTTGTTCAGGAGTGCGGTCTCGGATTCCGTACCTGTAAAGGTCACTTCCTTACCCATCCGTGCCGCCAATTCCTGTGCCGCCCAGCGGATCGACATCGTCTCCGGTCCGGTAATGTTGATGATTTCGGGAGGCGAGCTGCAATGCAGGAGCGAACGGAGCGCCATCTCGTTGGCATCCCCTTGCCATATGATATTCGCATGCCCCATCGCCAGGTGAATCGGCCGTTCCTCATGGATCGATCTGGCGAGCTCATGCAGAACGCCATACCGCATATCGATGGCGTAATTCAGACGGTAGATTGCCATCGGCGTACCGTTCTGGTGGGAGAAATATTCAAAGACGCGCTCTCTGCCGAGACAGGATTGCGCATATTCCCCGACCGGCTCCGGCGCAACGGATTCGTTGACTCCACCGCTGCCCACCGGAGAGAACGGATACACATTCCCCGATGAGAACACCACCATGCGGGATTGCTTGAATTTCTCGGCCACCCGGCCCGGCAAATACGAGTTCATCGCCCAAGTAAAATATTCGCGGCCGGTCGTGCCGAATTTGTTGCCGGCCATATAGATCACGTTTGGAGCCTCAGGCAGCTGCTGCAGCTCCCCGTCGTTCAGCAGGTCGCACGAAATCGTCTGTACCCCCGCCTCCTCCAGCTCGCGCCTGGCCTCCTGGTTCGAGAACCGGGATACGCCGATGATCCGTTTGCCGCCACCGCCTTGGCGCACGGCGTTAGCGGCCAGCCTTGCAAGGCTGGGACCCATTTTTCCGCCGACGCCAAGCACCAGGATATCCCCTTCCAAAGACGCCAAATCGGCAACAAGCTGTGCTGAAGGCTCCGCCAGCTTCGCTTCTAATGCTGCAACGGTTAACATGAACAATCTCCTCCTCCGATTGATGATTCTTCTTCATCATACGGCCCCGTTTGATATAAAGACAAATCTTTAAATCGTCTTTAAATAAACAGCACACAAAAAAACCAGCTAATACTTGTCAAGCATTACAACTTGGTTAAATAATAGAATACTGATATACTTTTCTAAACAGCACAAATAACCTTCATTGGCGTGAAGGTTATGGGAAAATATGGTTTTTAGGCTTTGTAGGGTTCGCTTTTACTTAGGATGGCATAAATGTGATGGAGAAGCTTGTTGGCGCAAGCGATCACGACCACCTTGTAGGGCTTGCCCTCTTTTCTTTTTTTGTCGTAGTAATCACTTATCCTGCGGTTTGCATGTCTGCGAATTCCGCACTGTACGGCAAGATAGAGTGCTCGCCGTAGTCTTTTTGAGCCTCGTTTCGTGATCTGGTTGCTTGTAGCCGTGAATTTTCCTGAGCTGTAGATCCCCGGATCTAATCCTGCGTAGGCTACAAGTTGCTTCGCATCCTTGAACTGACTTGCATCGCCAAGCTCTGCCACGATGGCTGCCGCAAGTTTGTTCCCTACACCCGGGATACTTTTGATCAATTCCACTTCAGGCAACTCCTTAGCCAGTTCTTCCAAATCTGCTTTTCCAAATAATTTAACTGCTTATCGAATTCCAACAGCAGGGAGACCATGCTAGTCAACGCTATGCTCTGAGATTGACTCCTCTCTTGTGTTTTCCAGCCCAACAAGAGTTCTTTCAACCGTTTTGTTTTCTCCGTAATCCATCCTTTGGAGTGGGATTTACCTACCACATTCAAGGATGAGATCACCCACATCTTCGACCTTATTCTCCAAACATCGCTTTAGCACTTTTAATGATGTGGTCGCATACAAATTATGAAATAATCCGATGAAGTCCGGAAACACTTGCTCAAGCAAAGCTCTGCTGTTTAACTTGGCTT
>NZ_AEXS01000176.1:0-32806 GCF_000204455.1 Paenibacillus sp. HGF5
GCGTTCCTTTGCCGCGGCGACCAGGACTTCCCCCGTTCCTCCGAAGCCGGCCAATGTTGCCTGCGGGGGGATTTGCGTAGACGGCAGCGTAAAATGAAAGGCTGAACCCGCACCAGGCATAGACTCGGCCCAAATTTCACCTCCGCCCAGCTCTACCAGTTTTTTCGTAATGCTCAGTCCGATGCCCGTGCCGCTATATTCCCGATCGGATGCATATCCTATCTGATCGTAGGATTTGAACACATCGATCAGCCGCTCCGGTGAGATGCCGATCCCCGTATCCGTCACCGATACCCGCACATGACCGTTCAGCGCATGAGCGGTTACCTGTACCGTTCCCGTCTCCGTGAATTTCACCGCATTCCCAAGCAGGTTATACAGAATTTGCCGCAATCGATCCTCATCGGTATCCAGCCATGGCAGATTGTCCGGCCATTCCTGCTTCAGGGAGAGCGGTTTGCCCGCGGCAAGGTGCGTCACCACTTCGAGCACGGATTGGGTAACGGCTTTCAGGTCGACCGGCTGCCGCTTAAGCACAATCTCCCCATTTTTCAGTTTGCTAAAATCGAGAATATCATTCACGAGCGTGGATAACCGCTTGCCGGTGGACACAATCATGGACAGCTCCCTGGACTGTCGATCGCTTACGGAGCCTGAACTTCCGTCCATCAGGGACTGGGCAATATTCACGATGCCATGCAGAGGGGTTCGAAGTTCATGCGATGTATTCGCCATAAATTCGTCCTTCAAACCATCCAAGGTCAGTAATCTTCGGGAAAGCTGGTCTACGTCGGTAAACGCCCTGGAGAAGCGCTGAGCAAGCAGCATCGCCTGCGTTACCACAAACAGCAGCATCTCAAGCGGAACGATGGCCAGGCTGTTGTAAACTCCCATTAAGCTGAGCACATGGACGGCAATCACCACCATAATGCTCAGAATGCCGATCACCATAAATTCCGTATCCGCAGACCTTCGCCAAATTCCCCTTCCCATCACGAACGTGATATAACCAATGATAAATACCGAGAACATATAAATGACCGGCTCCATTTTCGAGAAGACAACCGTCGGCAATGCAAGCCCAATTCCAACGGCTATCATCGTTGCCGCATTGCTTAAACGCAGGGCCCATCGGTGAATAAGGCCCTGAACGGCTTCCGCTATATAACGCAGCAAAAAGTAATAAACGAAGGCGGAAAAAACCAGCTGAATCCGGATGAACCATTCATATGAAAGATCGGGCCATACCGAAGACAACAGCTTCTGGCCGTGCGTAGCCACGTAGATCATCGAGGACAGACAGAAGAGCCCCAGATACAGGAGCGATTTCTCGTTCCGCTGCATTCGATACAGCAGCAAGAAATACATAGCAGGAATCAGGAAGCCCGCGAGGGTCATCAGATCGACAAACACGGCGGTTTCACGGCTCTTCATCACCGATTTCATGTCGCCAAATATCAGCGGAGAGAAGATGCCCCCTGAGGAATAAATATAGTTGGTTACCTGCACGATGATTTCAACTTCGTTCCCGTTAACCTGGGCATAACCGACGTATGGAATATTATTGGGGGTGCTCCCCTCTCCGGACATTCCGGGGGAGCCACTGGCCCCGATTTCCTGACCGCTCATAAAGATCCGGTTAGCCGTCCGTATGTTGCCGGTATGAAGGCCATAGATGCCTTCCTTTGCCTTTAATCGAACAACCAGCCTAAACGTTCCGACACCCTCAGGCCCGGACTCGCCGTTCTCCGTAACATAACGGTTCCACTTGCCGGGTATCGATACGACGCTTGTGGGAGACGGCTTCTTCTCATTCGGTGTTCCGGGTCCAAAGCTCTCCGGGGTTAACAGCTGTCCCCGATAGAACTCCCACTCCCCGTTGAGCGGGACTCCGCCTTCCTTCGAAAAGTCCCACGCTGTTAAATCAAGTCTTCCTTGGAAAGCTTCAGGACTTACATTCGGGGTCGCGATAAACCGAACGATAAACCATATGGGCAAGAGTATAACCAATGCCAACCCCGCAAACATCACGCGCCGTTTTTTGTTCATGACTGTCCTACTTCTCTATATAAAGTTTAGGATTCTGCCAACATAGAGCTGCAAAGCTACCCAATATATCGGCATTTGGAACCAATATTGAAGAATCCCCTATAAACTATTCTCTGCAAGCATGAAAAAAACCCTCCCGCCAACCGTGCCGAATTCATCATTTATGAATCCCGATCACGACTTGCTAGAAGGGCTGACTTATACAATTTACATATTGGACTAATATTTCGCCCACATCGTCAGCAGAATCACCGGGACCGCAAAAATAAGTAAACCGACCCCGATCATTGCGGCGACCTGCAGCATAAAGGCTTGTTTGGATGGACCGGACGGCTGCGGTATTCCGCATTGAACGCAACGATTGGAGGCATCATATACCTTACCGCCGCAGCTGACACAAATCCCATGATTCCTCATGAATAACGCTCCTTTACTTGTTAAAACAACATCGACATCAAGATATTTCTATCGGTTAACATGCTGTGATGAATAGAAGCCCGGCCAACCGCCATAAAGCAATCATGGATGCCGGATTATATTTGTGAATATTATCACATAAATACGGTCACAAGTAAAGGCATGAATGGTTCATGATCCATGTTATCGGAATCCCCTTCTGCGGAAAAAATCAAAACCTGGAACCGGCACAAAACCAGGAAGCCTGCGGCTCCCTGATGTATGCTTCTTTCCTGAAATCTAATCGGGACCACCCTGCGAAGGGGTTATTTGTTCTTGGCATGCAATACCAAGTTTCCTACTCCACCAATCGCAAACAACAAGGAAACGATTCCGAATCCCCATTGCCATGAGCTTCGATCCGTTATGAAAACAACCACCAAGAACGCTATCGCGGCCAAAAAATTAAGCAGTGCCACGATCAAAAATTCCTTTTTCTTCATTGTTCATCCTCTACATTCCTACAGAATCAAGTCTGTCCAGTCTACGTGCCGCTGTCGTGATCATATCATATTTTGGGCTGCGAAGTATGATTGCTTATTCAGGCTCACCGTATAAATGTTATCGTCTGCTCGGTCCACGGCGCACCATCAAAAGCCTTCGCCACTCCCTGAGCATCAATCTCCGCCTTCAGCACGTATTTCCATTTCACCGTAGCCGACCATGCTCCTTCGAACAGAAATGGACTCAATCTGATCTCATGTTCGCTGGCCCAGGCAGCCACGACTCTTTCCCCATCGATCGTCATATCGAACCCCTCTTTGAACCATGGATGCTCCTGATCCTTGGAAACACCCGGGGCATTCATGTTCACATAGAGCGAGATGTCATCGCACAGCTGCAGCAGCCCAAACTGCCTGTGAATCACGGCTTCACCCGGAAACGAATAATGATCAAGCAGCCGTTTTTGCCGATCCAGCTCATCATGATAGAATTCCACCAGCGGCGCTTCGGTGGCGTTTTTCATAAATGAAGCGAAATGAAGGCTGCAAAGATACCCTGCATAAGGACTCATCGCTTCGATCTCGTCAACGCCCTTGGTATACATTAGCATCTTCGGCATGACCGGATAATCGATAAAAGTGAACGGAGTCTGGCTTGCATCATTCCAGATCGGCGTATCATCCATTCGAAGCCAGGCGCGGTCATGCTCGGTTATAGCCAGCAGCACTTCTTCCCTTACCGTCTCATCCATAAACAGCTCTCTCCGAAAGCCCCGGGCCACATCGCCCGAGAAGCGGCCATGGTCGTCCTGGGTCGTCATCACAAAAGCATCTTCCGTCTCGCGAATGATCATCCGATCATCTCCCCTCGATTCGTCCTTACCCCAGATACGCTTTTCGTTTCATCACGGCAATGATATCTCTGGACTGGCCTTGATGTACGCTCGTATCGAAGCACGAGATCAATTCCCAGCCGTCAATCCCGTAGCTGTTAAGTAAATCCTCGAATTCCTCCTCGTTCACTTTACCCCCAAGGAATCCTCCGGTTTTGTATTTCAGCGTTTTGTATTCCCATTGATCCATAAGTCGGCATCCCCCATCATCCCATTGATTTTGACAACAAACCTCGAGACCTTCCAACCGGCAGACATCAATCAGTTCGTATCTCCTACATAACAAACCGCTGAGCGTCCCGCTTTATCCATGAGCGGCTTGACCAGCGAGCGGGGGTAGATTCGAATCCCATCCAATGAAGACAAATCGATCCATTCTACGCCCACCTGATATTCATCCGGGTTATGTCCTTGAAACAGATCCCCCTCATCCGCCAAACGGCACTCAAAATAAAACTCCACTTGGTGCACGTCGGAATCCCATTCCGCGAACTCGTGGTTGGACCCTATGTATTCACGGACATGCAGCAGATCTTCAACTACCACCCTGCGCCCGATTTCCTCCAGGCACTCTCTAACCACGGCTTGCACCAAGGTTTCGCCCTTCTCTTGCCCGCCGCCTGGGAACAGATAGAAGTCCCCCCATTGGTCTACATTCTTCGTTAAAAGAATTTGGTCATCTCGGACAATCATCGCTTTGGCCGAGTTTCGAATCGGTTTCATGAGCAATCTCCTTATCGTAACGTTTCTTTCTATTTTCTATTGTAGCAAAAATAAATCCTCTATAGGCGAACCCACTGTCTGCATATTGGTAGAAACCGATAACAAGCCGGTATACCATGAGCATGCTCAAAGAATACCGGCTTGTTTGCGCTTGAAGCATAACTCTCGGTCTGGCTCTTTTTGCTTTGCTAGCGCCTATATGAGCCATCCTTCCGCTTCTTTAATACGACGACCGCCACGCACCCAACGATCGACAGGATCAGCCCTGCGGCAATCCAATCCTTGAACATCCACGAAACACGGGCACCCCCGTACACGCCCTCATAATGAGCCATGAGATAGCCGGCCTGCGTCTCAACCGCTATGGCGGTTTCGGGGGCGATTCCCTGGACCGCATAGTATTTCGTTCCCTTCGGGTACACATTGGAAAAGTTACCGCCGTAAGTCCCTTCACGATCCGTATGGTAGGTGACCTTTCCCACCACGTCTCCAAGCGCAGACGCTTCAACGGGATTTTCCGACATGATATAGATCTTCCCGTCATTCACGACAAACGAATATGCATATGAGGCAAGCGCAACGGGCGATGAACACATAACCAACAGCAGAAGCGTAATCAGCGGTATTTTCAAATACCTTTCCGTGCGATGTAAATTCGGCATGGTCCACCTCGGATATCAGCGTCATGTACCTTTCGTTCGTAACGGGAGGCTATTTCACCTGCTTGCTCCTGCCATCGACGATCAGCTCGATGTTCGGCTTGTTCGTCCCTCCCGACATACTGTAGGAAGGGTCCGGCCGGTCCAAGAAACCCTCAAAGGATTCATGGACCTGGACCTTCCCTCGCGGCCGAACAGCAACCACCTTTGACTCGAAATCAATCACCCTTCCGCCAACATCCACGCTTAGCGGGCGTACCGTAACCTGCCGCTCGGTGCCGTAACTGTAAATTTGAATCTGGCAGCGTGCCAGAATAACCTCGTTCTCTGTACGATATTCGCAGTTGCTGTCTTTTTTGGAATAGGCGACGGTGGATATGCCGCTCGAATTGAAATTGGCCACAAACATGACGGACTCCGATACGAAGGGAAAAACGACGATCCATGCAACACAACCGATCATCACCCGGCTCATGATCTTCGGATAAAGCGGGCGATAAATGCTCGTTACCCGCAGAATGCCGATCGTCAATAAGATAAGACCTGCGATAACGGGCAGATGAAGACCATAGTTGCCTTGCTTAGTCCATGGCGGGATCCCTGCCCAGCGGAACAGATCATCCCCGAATGAATAGCCCAGATGCTGATTGGAAATGAAGAACAAACCCAGGATAATGGCAGAAATGGAGAGGATTTTGCCTTTCAGTTGTATCTCCTCCTCGACGAATCCATTTTCCACATTATAACAAATAAGAAGACCCGTGGTAACCTGCTTTAGTCCGCCTTATGCACGGGTATATTCTCTACGATAACGAGCCTTGTTCCACTCTTGGCTTCATGCAGCAGCTTCCGGTCGCGATGGATGAGACATAACAGCACGTGAAGGAACACAGCGCCGTCCAGCAGCAATATCCCCAGCGCGTACATCGCAAGCAGGACATGAGAGCCGGTGACATTCACCGTAATGAACAAGGCATGGAACCCGCCCCATACCACATACAGCAGGCCGTTGCGGACAATCACTTCCTTCAGCTTCAGATGTTCGCCCGCTCCGCGGATCTGGACCCGGACGACCCATTTCCCCAGCGTCTGCCCCTGCATCATATAAGGCAGCACGATATAATATAAAATCACGGCAAAGAAGTATGCACCCCTCACGTTTATTACGGTCAGCACGCCAATGATCGGCAGTATGACCGCTGCATCAATACCAAAAGCAATGGCCCGGCGCGTATAACTGACCCGCTTCTGCGACAGATCCACCTTCTCATCCAGACGATCCAGGCGGGGCAGGTGATTTTTCATCCAATCCGCCAGCACGAGGCCCATCATTCCGCCCAGGGTATTCATCAGCAGATCGTCCACGTCAAACAATCGGTACGGGTGATCATAGAAGCCGTAAATGCCGGTCACCTGGGTTATCTCGAAGAACAACGACAAGCCGAACGAGGCCGCCAGACACGCAACCCAGGACGCTCTCGCATAATAACGGAGGAACATGCCGAACGGTACCACGAGTATGACGTTAAACACGACCTGCAAGAAGGCTCTTTCCTTCAACAAATGCGTGTAAGTCGACGGCACGCCCCATACCACCTTGGTCTCCTTTAAGATGTCCTGTATAAAATTCAGCGGCATCCACTGCATAACCGAGGCGACATCCATCGGAGCATTATGCCGCGAGGCGGGCAAAGGAAGGAGCACAAGATACACTGCGTTCATCATGTACAGCAGGAATAAATACAGCAGAAATCCCCGGAATTTATTAAAATAACCATATTTGCGATACTGCACGATCAGAAAGGGAACTGCGCACAGCAAAGCCGCTATGGGAAAGGTTAAAAATGCATAGGATATCGGAAATAGATAGGCTTCCAGCATGCTCTCGTTCACTCCCTCCGTGATGTTCTACTTATAAAGTACAGGACCAAGTTTAAATGACGGGGATCCCTTCGTTTAAAATGCGTTTAAAAAAAACATATCCGCATCAAGGCCGACATGCCTGTCACCCTCGCGCTTCGCAAACCGAATAACCCACACCATCAGTGTGGGCAGGGTCACCATATACAAGACGCATGGATTCAATGTCATCGGAATAAGATGGGTCGTTATTCCCGCCTTACGCGTTTATGTCGACGGGAGTCGGCCCCAGTCCTGCTTCCATGAAGTCCCGTTATTCCTTCCGTTTGCGGACGGCTTTTCCAAAGCTAATCTTTCGCGGAAGTCCCAGCTTGAATTCTTCACGGTGCCCATTCCACTCTATCTGGATCGTTAGATCCTTGTTCGGGTTCATCATATCGAGCAGACGCGCCAAATCCAGCGCACCCTTGGTCTCCTTCATGGCAGCATGGTCGGTCCCCACGACGATTCCGCCCTCCTGGAAGCGGCCCGTCATGTCCTCCAGCCGATAGTTAATCTGCCCATGTTCCAGAAGCTCCTTCCCCGAGTACTGAAGCTTCAGCTTTCCGCCAAGCGCATCCTGAAACACGGTAAGCTTCGCATTGACCTTATCCTGATGGGAAACGACATAAGTCGCTTTCCAAGACTCACCCTTACCTATCAAGGTCATGGTTTTATTTCGATTCACGGGACACCCCTCCTCACGCGGAACGACCAGCTATCTCGATTAGGCTTATATACATGATAACGAGCAAAAGAATGAAATGGTTTTTCAACTTTTCAAATAATGGAGGATTTCGAGTAAATCGCTAATCTCCCATCCTTGGCAAAATCCCGATCATAATAGGAATCCCGCTTCCAGATGCCCTTCATGCCGATCAGCCGGCTTGCCGTGACGTCGTTGTCCGGATGGTACCATGGAATCATCGACTCGGACCGGATCTGCCGCGCTCCGCCCGATACTCCATAATCCAGCAGTCCCGCAGCTCTCCTTCATGCCGTTCATGCTTCTCCAGCAGCCTGACCTTCCGAAAGCCGCACTTCTCGTAACAAGCGATGGCCCGTTCATTCCAAGCCTGCGGGTCCATCACGATCCGGTCGGCCTGCCTCTGAAACACGAGGTAATCCACCATGGAAGTCACGAGCTTCGTACCGATGCCTCGATTCCAATAATCCGGCTCCCCGATGAATTGATCCGTGGCGAATGTTCTGCCGACCGCATCGTTCCCGTCATACCCATACTCGCCTAACGTATCTTCATCGAGAAGATAGAACTGGATATACCCGATCGGCTTCCCCTCATATTCGATAATGCAGCGAGTCTCATCATCATCCACATAGAAATGCTCCCGCACCCGCTCCACGTCGTGAGGATTGTCCCGTCCCTCGTAATACTGCAGCACATCCGGATTGGACAGCCAAGAAGCTAAGGAACATTCATCTTTCTCCTCCAGCTCGCGAACCGTAATCGGCCCTGCCTCATATACCAGCATCGTTATTCCTCCATCCTTCTCATTGGATCATCTCATTGTTCGTTTCAGATTACATCCGCAACCATCGTGATAGAGGTTCCGCACATGCCCGCCTCCTGAAATCCGAAGCGCTCATACAATTTCATAGCTGCGGCATTCTCCGGAGCGACGCTTAACGATACCTTTCGAATCCCCCGCTCCTTCATTCCTCTGAACAATTCCTTCATCAGGGCGGTTCCTAGCCCTTGCCCGCGGGATTCGGGAATCAGCGCCATGCCCAGCTCCGGAATGTCGTCGCTCACGTAACCGAACCCTTTGTTCCCTTCATCAAAATACCGGATGGTAATCGAGCCTGCCGGTTTGCCCGCTGCATTCACGGCAATGTAGCCCAGATCACCCGCGCGCCCCCAGTCCTCCACGTATTTTTTCATAAACGGCTCTTCGAGAATGTCCCGGCTAAAAGGCTCCCCTCCCTCGGGCACATACAGGGACTCGTACAGCATCTCCCGTAAAAAGGATGCGTCCTCCCGGCCTGCGACTCGAATATGATACGAATTCATGTACATCTCCCTTTCTGCCTAGATTATTACCGTCAGCGCGTTCAGAACGGCGGTCTTTCCGCATCAAAATCGGACTGTCCGTGATGATCCAGAAAATTTCCATCGTACCTCCATACCGACCCATCCAATCGTTCGGCCTCAATTACAATCGAATAAAAAGACGTCCCCATGGGAACGCCTTCGGATCTGTATTGTATGAATTGGCGATTCACCGGTCTAATCCTTCCCTATCAGCCGGTATTTTTCCGTTTAAACTATTTGGATCCCTGTTTATCAGAATGGAACTCCCTCGAAGTACACCACCTCGGCCAGCCGAATATGCAGTGCTTTGTTGTCCCCGATCGTCAGTTGGACATGGTCGACCACCACTCCGGATAAAATCCCCTCTACTTTCCCCGCAGTGGTCATGATGACCACCTTGGCTCCTTTATGCCGGAGCAGATGGTCAATAAATACCGGTTCAACCAACGTAGCATAGTGCATCGGCTGCGGGATTGCCGGGGTCCGGCGCGCGTAATACGGCGGTATAGGCTGGAGTGGAGGGTAGGCATAGTATCCCGGTGCATAACCTGCAGACGGCGCCGGATAACCTGCTGTGTTGACATGGTTGTTCAATGTAAGACCTCCCTTGCGATATGAATCCTACATCTTTATGTATGACCGGAAAGGGGCCGCTATGTTATCCCCCTCATATTTGTATAAAAAAGCAAGGATGTCTTTGATCTCAATCGCCACCCGTTACGCCTTCTGAGCAATCAACTTACTCATCGCATGCCGGTGCGGTATACCCGATGAGTTGCAATCAAAAATGACCTCCGGGCAGCTGTGAATCAACCAATCGTGATAATGCAGCATAAGCTCTCCGGACTTCCAGTCATAAGCATAAGGCTCATCCTCGGGAGGAGGCGCAATGAACGGCTTCTGCACGAATACATTCAGGCAGTGGAGTCCCTCTGCCGAGGTGAATTTTTTGTAATTGGCAAAAATCTCCTCGCGATACTCGGGTCGGATATAATGCAGCACGCCGCTGGAATACAGCACGTCAAACTCCGAATCCAGACGGTAATCCGATATATCCGCCTTGAATACGTTCACGTGTACCCCGATGTGATCGGCCAATCGCTTCGTTTTCTCGATCCCCGCATCCGAAATGTCGAATGCCGTTACCTCATACCCGTTGCGGGCAAAAAACACGGCATCCTTCCCTTCCCCGCACCCGATATCCAGCAGCCTTACTCTTTTTGTCGGCGGGATCATTTCAAGCACCTGATAACAGGCCGCGTTCGGTTCCGTGCCCCAATAGTACTCCGGCGTTTTGTACTCTTCTTCATAGATGCTGATCGGCTTGCCCGTCGAAGAATAACCAAACAGCTTATCGATGCTGACGTCCAGCAGCCGGGACAGCTCCGGAAGCAGCGCGATATCGGGCATGGTCTGCCCGGTCTCCCATTTGGATACCGCCTGGAAGGTAACGCCCAGCTTGTGCGCCAATCCTTCTTGGGTAAGTCTCTGTTCTTTACGGTAACGATTAATATTTTTGGCCAACATGTCTCTCATATGGATCACGCTCCTATATAACCACATTGTAGGGACGTTGCGCGGGGCATACAATAACCTGGTCATTGAATCCCGGAAGAATTCAACCGCCCGTTGAAATCATCCAATTCCAGGAATTTGGCGATGCAGGCGTGGTACAATAAACCTGTTTATAACACCACTATCGATATCATAAGGGAGAACGCTCGTGAACATTAGAAAGCTGAATACTCATGAAGAAACGCCCCCTATGGACCTGCTCCTTCTTGCGGATCCATCGATAAGGCTTGTCGAAGAATACGTAAACCGCGGTCACTGCTATGTCGCTGAAGAAAGCTCACAACCCATCGGGGTCTACGTCCTGCTGCCCACCAGACCCGATACCATCGAGCTGGTGAACGTTGCCGTAAGCGAGAATCTGCACGGCCGGGGCTATGGCAAACAGCTCGTGAATCATGCCGTTGAGCAGGCCCGGGAGCTCGGATATGCCACGATTGAAGTAGGAACAGGGAGCACCGGGGTGGCACAGCTGGCGCTGTACCAGAAATGCGGATTTCGAATGACAGGCATCGACCGGGACTTTTTTGTCCGTCATTATGATGAAGAAATCTACGAGAACGGCATGCGGCTGCGGGACATGGTCCGGATGTCCTTAGATTTGTAAGGTGAGATTCGGGCTGTGCTATGCACCGTTCCTCCATTCGGTGAATAGGCTATCGCATATTGATTTTTGGAGGAGAACCTATTGAACATGAGTCACAATCCGAGACATCTCGCTTGGCACGAAACACTGGAGATTCATGAATTAACTGCCTTTCAGGCGAATCACTTGATGGCGTTCAAGATGTCAGTGCATGATATCAAAGACCCGGAGCTCCATGGACTGTATATGGAAGCGATCCAAGGGGTTGAACAGAACCTGAAGGAGCTTCTGCCTTATTATTCGGAAGCGCCCACGGGAACCCGCAGTCTCTCCGGTGCCGATCTGACGGCGTATTACGCAGGTCATCTGCTGGGTTTTGCCAAAACCTCGGTCCGCAGCTACGCCATTGCCATTACCGAGGCGGCAACTCCAAGCGTAAGAGAAACACTTCAGAAGCAGTTGAACAAAGCCATTGAACTGCACGGAAAAATCTTCTACTTCATGTATGCGCGCGGCCTGTATCCGTCATACAATTTGAAGCAGCTGCTGGAGAATGACGTGAAAAATGCGAACAAAGCGCTGAACTTGTAGCTCAGCAAAAAAAGCCCCTGGCTAAACAGGTACGGATTTTACGAGATGTTTTCTCGCAAACCCGTCCGCTGTACAGCTCTGGGGCTTCTTCTTTTCAACAGATAATCCCTTAGGCAAGGAATTGGAATTACTTATTCAGCGTCTCGCTCCAATCATGGACCATGTGGCCCTCGAGATATTTCTCGCAGTCCATAGCGGCCATACAGCCTGTTCCTGCAGCCGTGATGGCTTGGCGATAACGCGTATCCTGAACGTCGCCGCAGGCGAATACGCCCGGGATATTCGTTTCGGTCGTTCCCGGTTTAACCAGGATGTAGCCGGTCGGATCGGTTGTGATCTGATTGCCGAGGAAGCCCGTGTTCGGCGTATGCCCGATGGCTACGAACACGCCTTCCGCTTCGATCAGTTCTTCCTGGCCCGTTTCGTTGTTGCGGACCTTCAGCCCTTTAACTCCGGTATCGCTGGTTACCACCTCAACCGGCGTGCGGTCCAAAGCCCATTGGATCTTCTCGTTCTCACGCGCGCGCTCCTGCATGATCTTGGATGCACGCAGCTCGGTGCGGCGGTTCACCACCGTTACGCTGGAAGCGAAACGCGTCAGGAAGCTGGCCTCCTCCATTGCAGAGTCGCCGCCGCCGATGACAATGATTTTTTTCCCGCGGAAGAAGAACCCGTCGCAAGTGGCGCATGTACTAACGCCCCGTCCAACGTTCTCCTGCTCTCCTGGAATTCCGAGATACTTCGCGGAAGCTCCCGTCGAGATAATCACGGACTCGGCCAGAAGCTCGCCCATGCCCTCGACATTCACCTTGAACGGACGCTCGGAGAAATCAACGGACTCGACCCAGGCACTCTTGAACTCTGCACCGAAGCGCTCCGCTTGTTGACGCATATTATCCATCAGCTCGGGACCCATGATGCCTTGCGGGAATCCAGGGAAGTTCTCGACCTCTGTCGTTGTCGTCAGCTGGCCTCCCGGTTGCATTCCTTCGATCACGAGCGGCTTCAAGTTTGCGCGTGCCAAGTAGATGGCTGCCGTCAATCCGGCAGGTCCTGTTCCGATTACGATTGATTTGTACATAGATACGGCCTCCTTTAAGGTGTCGATTTCTGTTGCATGCATTATCCTATTCAGGACTTACGGAATCTTCATGTACCATCATGTACCAAGGTCTCCTAAGTATCCGAATATGGGCTCTTACTTAAATGTTTTCCGTAAATGGCCGGAAACTATCATCCGGTTGTCCTTTCGTTTCACATACGCTATCCATTTGACGTGCATAACGGCTCACGGTGGATGGGGAAATCCCGTAACGGACAGCCACCTGTTCATAAGTCAGGGTACGTCCGCGTTTCTTGGCCGTCAGATATTCCAATGCCGCTGCCCAGCCCTCGACATTCCGAATGTTCGGAATATCCGGGTACAGCCGGCTCAGGAATTCGGACCAGAGATTTTCCATCTCTTTTTTCCAAAAGGCGTCAACCCGCATGTCCATGGTTTGCTCGGCCTTCTCCAGCACCGCCTTCCAGGAAGGCAGCCAATCCGGCAGCACCTCGCGGGTCTTGCCCCCGGATAAATCGCGATCGTCGCGACGTTCCTTCAACCGATTGCTTGCGGCTTCCATCTGCTGAAGCACCAGGCGGGCGGCATCCTTCAGCTCCGCGTCCTCTCCCGGTTCCTGCAGGAACGATTGCAGCGCATGCTGCACCTCTTCATCGGCGATCAATTCCAGCGTCCGGATCACCTGCAGCTTGGTCTGGGGATCGCCATGCCGGAGCGCCCAGAAGAACGAAGAGCGAATCAGCGGATTCTGCTTCGCTTCTTCCGTCAGCTTATCGCCGTCATGCTCCCAGCGTTTGAATTGCTCTTCGAACGGAAGGTGATAGTGATAACTCACTTTCATCTGATCGGTACCGGTTTCTTTACGCTTTTGCAGCTGGGCCAAATAGAAATCCGGAATCACCGAATCTCCGTCCAGCTTCAGCGCCTGCCGCCAATATTTCTCGGCCTTGTCGTAATAACCGCTGTTGCAGGCCGCAACGGCCGTATAATGATACAGGCTTGGATCTCCGCTAAACTCATCCTCTTTCAGCAATCGGCGAAAATGACCGTAGGCAATTTCGTGCTGCCCCAATATGCCCATCGTCGTCGCAAGCTTAAACACATGCTCCAGATGAAAAGGAACCGTTACCGTTAGCATGTCCATCAATCGGTCGCGCTGCTCCTGATTTCCCTCATGCTGAAAGAAGATAGCCAGATTGCATAAACCGTGCAGATTACCCGGCTCCTGATCCAGCACCTCGCCAATGGTGCGCTTAGCGGTATCGAAACGCCCCATATAGTAGTAAGCCAGGGCCAAATTGTTGCGCGCAGCCAGAAAATCCGGATTATCCTTGACGATTTCCTCCAACAGCTTGACCGCTTGGGCGAATTTCCCTTCCTCCAGCAGTGCCCGGGCATGCTCATGCTCGACCACGCCTTCGCGGCTCTTGATCCGGTTCAGCTTGGCAGGACGATTCAGCTCGTAATGGAGCAGTTCCATCATTTCCTCGGCCTCATCCAGAAATTGACCGTTAGGATCTTCCTCCAGATAAGTGACAAGCGCTTCTTCCGCCTTCTCAAACTGTTCCATATTGGCATAATTGTTCGCCATATAGAAATAGCATTCCGTCATCAACGGGTCAACCTGCTCCAGAATATGAGCCAGCACATCGTTGGAAGCTTTATAATCTCCCGTCTCTGATAATATACCCGCCATATTGCAATGATTCACCGGATTATCGGGTTCATATTCAACAGCTTTGCGAAAATATTTCAGAGCCTTGTCATATTGGTAACGATCAAGCGAACGAACCGCGCGATCGAAGAAGAAATTAGCATTCATTTCGATAGATATAACATTGTGGGGGTCACTGGACCCATATGGATGACCATTCACGAAAAGCAAGGCACCTCCTTTAACTTGCTCCTCTATCCACAACAGTATAACACAAGTTACGACGTCATTTGCAGAAAAAAGACACCAGTTTACACACCGGCGTCTTTGAATAAAGTGGCGATCGATCCGCCCTCGATGATAATGTGAGTGGCCTGGGCCAGCATAGGCGCAACAGACAGCACCTTTAACCGCATCTTGCAGTGATGGTCCGGGAGCACGATGGAGTCCGTGACCACGATCTCCTCGATATGAGCATGGTCGAGACGGTCAAGTGCTTCACCGGAGAACAGGCCATGGGTCGCGCACACAATGGCATCATTGGCTCCCCGTTCCTTTAAGCTTTCCACCACCTGCACGATGGTGGTTCCCGTATCAATCAGGTCTTCGATAATAATCGGCGTGCGTCCCGCCACGTCTCCAATGACATGGGTAATCACCGCTTCGTTATGGGCAGGACGCTGCTTGACCATCATGGCAAACGGCGATCCCAGGCGGCTCGAAAGCTTCTCGGCCGTCTTCGCCCGCCCGGCATCGGGAGAAACGATAACCGGATTCTCAATATTCTTGGACTTCAGATACTCCGTAATCAAATCCAGCGCAGTCAGATGGTCCACCGGTATATTGAAGAACCCCTGAATGGCAGGCGCATGCAGATCAATGGTTATCACGCGGTTGGCACCGGCTGTGGTCAGCACGTCGGCTACCATTTTGGCCGATATCGGCTCTCGCGGCGCTGCCTTTCGTTCCTGTCTGGCATAACCGTAATAAGGAACAATGATGTTGATCGTTCTGGCGGAAGCACGCTTGGCGGCATCAATCATCACGAGCAGCTCTACGAACATTTCGTTGATAGGGTGAGAAAAGGACTGCAGCAGAAAAACATCGCAATTGCGGATGCTTTCTTCATAGTGGACATAAACCTCGCCGCTTTGAAAGCGGGAAATCTTGATCTTTCCCAATTCAACGCCCAACTGCTGGCTGATGCTGGCGGCAAGCGCCGGATTGGAAGTTCCGGCGAACAATCGTAATGAATGATACATGAGGACCTCCTGACGAGAGTGGTTAATAATGTCGGCGGATGCAACGATGGATTGAAAGCGTTATCGTCAAATCAGGCCGTTCCCGCCTCCCAAAACCCGTCGATAGGGTTTCCTGGAGGGGAAAACAGCCGTCTGCATTGAACTGTTTGCAATTAGTGCTTGTCTTTATTATACATCGTTTCCTTCCACATTCCAAAGGACCATCTCCCGCTTCCGGTTACGGAAGGTCGCAAGCTCCCGAACGCCAAGCTCTGACAGCAGTGCCCGTGCCTGATCCAGATGCTCGCCAAGCTTCATGGGCTGATGAGCATCCGACCCTAAAGTCAACGGAATGCCCAGCTTGATCGCTTCCTCCAGCATTCGCCGGCTTGGAAACATCTCCTCGCAGGCCTTTGATAAACCTGAGGCGTTCAGCTCCATCGCCTTCCCGCTCCGGGCCACGGCCGCAAGCGCTGCTTGCTCCAATGCGATCACGTCCGGCTTCTGTTCGGGGCCCGGCCCATAACCGAACCGCTTGATCACGTCCAGATGGCCCATGATATCGTAGAAGCCGGTTGCGGCAGCCTTCTGCACCGCATCATAATATTGTCGATAGACTTCAAGCGGATCCTTGCCCTCCCAGCCCTGGGTCTGGCGGTAATCCGTGATGTCCCATTCGCCAAGAAAATGAACGGACCCGATGACATAATCCCACGGATAGTCCTTCACGATCCGCTCGATCTGTTCTTCGTAGCCCTCGATATAATCGCCTTCGAGTCCGATCCGAATGTCAATCTGCCCTTTGTAGCGCTCCTTCAGCTGCAGGCATTCCTCCACGTAACGCGGCAGCTCGTCCATCGGCATGGCCATCTCCGGATAGTACGCCTCCGGATTCACGTGTATCAAAGGCATATGGTCCGATAAGCCCAATTGATCCATCCCGAGTTCGATGGCGCGCCGTACATACTCCTCCAGCTGCCCCTCGGCATGTCCGCACCGGGCATGGTGGGTGTGGTAATCAATATGCATCGGTAAGCCTCCTAATCGCGGCGCGGCCGTTCATGCCGGCGGCTCAGCTCATCCATGATCTCATCCAGCGGGAGCTTCCGCTCCTGAAGGAGTACCAGCAGGTGATAGATCAGATCGCTGACTTCAAGCTTCAGCTCGGCGTTGTCTTTATTTTTGGCGGCGATGATCGTTTCGGAAGCTTCTTCGCCCACCTTCTTAAGGATTTTGTCCACGCCTTTATCGAACAGGTAGGTCGTATAGGCCCCTTCCGGCCGTTCCACCTCACGCTGGGCAATGACTTCTTCCAGCTCGGCAAGTACCGCGAAGCGCTCGCCGGATACCGCTGTACCTTGATTAGCTAGCTCTCTCTTCTGCCCTTGAGCGGTAATCTCATTGTGGAAGCAGGTCGTTTGTCCGGTATGACAAGCAGGTCCATTCGGATTCACCTGCAGCAAGAGGGTGTCTCCGTCGCAATCGTATGTCATCGATACCACGGTCTGTACATTCCCGGAAGTTGCCCCCTTATGCCACAGCTCTTCGCGCGAACGGCTCCAGAACCAAGTCTCGCCGCTCTCCAGCGTCAATCGCAGCGATTCCCGGTTCATATAAGCCATCATCAGCACCTGCTTGCTCTCTGCATCCTGTATAATCGCCGGCACCAGGCCCGCGGCATCCCAACGGATATGCTCGCTGACCTGCTCCAGGGATAAATCTTTCAACATATCTTCGCTCACCGTATATCCACTCCTTTTTGGCTAAGCTGCAACTTAAGATGAGGGATCGAGATCTCTTTATAATGAAAAATCGTGGCGGCAAGACCCGCATCCGCCTTGCCCTGAGTGAATACGTCATAGAAGTGATCTTCTTTGCCGGCGCCGCCGGACGCGATGACCGGGATCTGCACGGTAGAGGCTACGGCCGATGTCAGCGGCAGATCGAAGCCGTCCTTCGTTCCGTCCGCATCCATGCTGGTCAACAGAATCTCGCCCGCACCCAGGCTTTCCGCCTGCTTCACCCAATCAAGCGCCTTGATGCCGGAAGGCGTACGTCCGCCGTGCGTGTACACTTCCCATTCTCCCCACGCATCGTTGTACTTAGCGTCGATCGCCACGACGATGCATTGGGACCCAAATTTGCGCGCCCCGGCGGAGATGAGCTCCGGCTGCTTGACCGCTGCCGTATTTATCCCGATCTTATCCGCCCCCGCCCGCAGAATCCGCTTCATGTCCTCCACGGAGGAGATGCCTCCGCCTACGGTAAAAGGAATGGCGATCTCCCCTGCCGTTCTCCGAACGACTTCTTCCATCGTTGCCCGGCCTTCGACCGAAGCCGATATATCCAAAAAGACAAGCTCATCTGCGCCTTCCCGGTCGTAGAGCGCGGCCAATTCCACGGGATCGCCCGCATCGCGGAGATTCACAAAGTTTACGCCCTTCACCACCCGGCCGTCCTTCACGTCCAGGCAAGGTATGATCCGTTTTGCCAGCATGCCTTTCCCCTCTTCCCCTATATGAACTCTATCGATCCATGATGATTCGAACAGACACTGGTTTAAATCCTCATTGGATTCGCGTAATAGCCTCTTTTAGATCAATATTGCCTGTATACAGCGCCTTGCCTACGATCGCTCCGCCTACACCGTCGCCGCTGTGCGCGCTGAGCGCCAGCAGATCATCCAGCTTCGTCACGCCGCCCGAAGCGATGACCGAGCGGCCGCTGGCTTTGGCCAGCGAGACAATCGCCTCTACGTTTGGTCCCTGCATCATTCCGTCGCGGGAAATGTCGGTGAAGATGAAGGTTTCCGCTCCCTTGGCTGCTAATTCTTTTGCCAACACCTCAGCTTGAACCTCCGACGTTTCCAGCCAGCCTCTCGTTGCGACGTATCCGTTTCGAGCGTCGATGCCGATGGCCACCTTATCCCCGTATTTGCCCAGCACCTCTTCCGTAAAGACGCGGTCTTCGATCGCTGCCGTCCCGATGATAACCCGGCTGACGCCGAGCGACAGCAGCCGCTCCACATCCGCCAGCGTGCGCAAGCCTCCGCCTACTTGAACCGGAACCTGAACGCTGGATGCAATCTTCCCGATGATGTCGTCATTCACCGGCTGACCTGCCTTCGCGCCGTCTAAATCCACGAGATGAATAAATGTGCCGCCCTGCTCTTCCCACGATTTGGCTACCTCGAGCGGATTGTCATTGTATACCGTTTCTTGATTATAATCGCCTTGGACCAGCCTGACGCATTTGCCGCCGCGAATATCGATTGCCGGATATATGATAAAAGAGGACATCCCCATTCCCACTTTCCAATTGGTCTATTCGTTCACCTTACGTTAAAGCCAAAAAATTGCGAAGCAGGCTCATGCCAAGCTCCCCGCTCTTCTCGGGATGGAACTGCATGCCGTACACCGAACCGCGGCCCACGATGGCCGTTACTGGCTGACCGTAATCGGTAACCGCCAGCAAATCAGCCTGAACCTCAGGAAGAACATGATACGAGTGGACAAAATACACATGACCTTCCTCAAGTCCCGCAAACAGCGGGTGCTCCCGCTTCTTGAACTGCAATGAATTCCAGCCCATATGCGGCACCTTGTATTCCCCACCCGCAAATCGTACAACCGATCCGGGGAGTATATCCAGCCCTTCATACTTGCCATGCTCCTCGCTCCGGCTGAACAGGAGCTGCATGCCGAGACAGATCCCCAGCAGCGGTTTTCCCGACTCTGCAGCTTCCTTCATGACCGAGTCCAGCGAGGCTTCGCGGAGCTGCTCCATGGCATCTCCGAATGCGCCGACTCCGGGCAGAATGATGCCATCCGCCGCCAGAAGCTCCTCCCGCTCTCCGGTTACGAGCGGCTGATACCCAAGCCGCTCTACCGCTTTGCTCACGCTGTGCAGATTGCCCATGCCGTAATCCACGATTGCAATGGCCATCGTTTAAAGCACTCCCTTCGTGGACGGTACGCCGGTCACCCGCGGATCCACGGTGGTCGCCTCATCCAATGCACGGCCGAGCGCCTTAAACACCGCTTCAATCATATGATGGGTATTGTGTCCGTAATGAACGATGACATGCAGCGTGATCCGGGCTTCCAGCGCCAATTTCCATAGAAATTCATGGACAAGCTCGGTATGAAAAGAGCCTACCTGCTGCGAAGGATACTCCGCCCGGTACTCAAAATGCGGGCGGTTGCTGATATCCACAATAACTTGAGCAAGCGCCTCATCCATCGGCACAAACACGCTGGCATAACGTTTGATGCCTTTTTTATCGCCCAGTGCTTCGCGGAACGTCTGCCCTAAGCAGATCCCGATATCCTCCACCGTGTGGTGGTCATCGATCTCGATATCGCCCTTTGCCTTGACGCGAAGATCAAACTGGCCATGCTTTGTGAACAAATCAAGCATATGATTAAGAAAAGGTACATCGGTCTCCAATTCCGAAATCCCGGTCCCATCGACATTGAAATCCAGGGCAATGTCGGTCTCATTGGTTTTGCGGCTCACGCCGGCTGATCTTGCTGCTGCATCCAAACTGCTCACGTGGATTGCCTCCTCTATACGGAATATTTATGATGAACAAATGATGCTTGTTCTGGTCTGATTTCTTATCGTTCTTGTTCAAGCCGGATTTCGATCGCCCGGGCATGGCCCTCAAGCCCTTCGCGCCGGGCCAGCTCCATGATCTGCTCGCCGTCGCGCAGCAGCGCTTCTTTACTGTAGTAGATCAAACTCGATTTCTTAATGAAATCGTCCAGATCCACTGGTGATGCGAACCGTGCCGTCCCATTCGTCGGAATGATATGGTTCGGTCCTGCAAAATAATCGCCTACCGGCTCTGAGCTGTACGGTCCTAGGAAGATCGCGCCTGCGTTCTCGATCTGGCCCACGATCGCCATCGGCTCCTCCGTCACGATTTCCAGATGCTCCGGCGCTAAACGGTTAATGACTTCAATCCCTTCCTGGAGGGATTCCGTGACGATCACCGCGCCGTAGCTGTCCACGGAAGCACGGGCGATGTCCCGCCGCGGCAGCAGCTCAAGCTGCCGCTCTACTTCGGCGGCAACAGCCTCGCCCAGCTTTCGGGAAGGCGTCACGAGAATGGCCGATGCCATCTCGTCATGCTCAGCTTGGGAAAGCAGATCCGCTGCAATATACGAAGCATCTGCATGTTCATCGGCCAATACCGCAATCTCGCTTGGACCGGCCAGGCTGTCAATATTGACTGCGCCGTACACTTCACGTTTGGCCAGGGCAACGTAAATATTGCCGGGCCCGCAAATCTTATCGACGGGGGAAATGGTCTCCGTGCCGTAGGCCAATGCCGCAATGGCTTGTGCTCCTCCTACGCGGTAGATTTCCGTAACGCCTGCCTCGGCTGCAGCCACCAGAATATAGGGATTGATTCCATCCTTCCCGCCGGTTGCCGGGGGAGTGACCATGACGATTTCGGGTACGCCTGCCACTTGGGCCGGGATCACGTTCATCAGCACGGATGAAGGATAGGCTGCCTTTCCACCGGGCACATAGACACCGACGCGTTTCAACGGACGAACAATTTGTCCTAAGATGCTACCGTCCGGCTGTAGATCCATCCAGGAATTCCGCTTCTGCTTCACATGAAATGCGCGAATGTTGTCTGCCGCCGCTTGTATCGCCTTCACGAACGAAGGCTCCACATGATCATAAGCTGCCTTGAGCTCCTCATCCGTTACGCGAAGCTGACCTGCGGTCAGACGGACACGGTCCAATAGCTCGGTATGCCGCAGCAAGGCGGCATCTCCTTCGGACCGAATATCCCGCACAATAGCCTTCACGACTTCATTCTGCTCTGGTGTGCCGTAATCATTGTCCCGTTTCAGCTCAAAGTCCCGTGCTGATACTACCTTCACCTTAATCTCCCCCAATCCCGCTGCTTGCATCATGCTGCATGCATAGCGTTTGTTGATGAATGAAGGATGATCCAGCCGATCATCCAATCTCACCGATTTTTATATCTATAAGCTTATTGCCGTATATTCGCACTCTCAGACATAATGACCGTTTGCAGCCGGTCGCACAAGGCCTGAATTTCATCATTCTTCATCCGATAACTAACGCGATTGGCAATCAGGCGGCTTGTAATTTCAAAAATGCTGGTCATCTCTACAAGTCCGTTCTCCTTGAGCGTTTGGCCCGTTTCCACCATATCGACGATCCGGTCTGCCAAACCGATGAGCGGTGCAAGCTCGATGGAACCGTTCAGTTTAACCACTTCAACCTGCTGGCCCTGCTCTCGGAAATACTGTGAAGCCACGTTCGGATATTTGGTGGCAACCCGCTGTCGTATGCCCGGCTTCCAGTCCGGCAAGCCGATGACCGACATCCTGCACCGCGCAATGCCGAGATCAAGCAGCTCATAAACGTCCTTGTTCTCTTCCATTAGCACGTCCTTGCCGACGATACCGATATCCGCCACGCCGTATTCCACATAAGTCGGCACATCCACCGGCTTCGCCAGGATAAATTCCATTCCTGCCTCCGGCAAGGGAATGACCAGCTTGCGCGTTTCATCCACGTCGAGGGGTATCGGAAGTCCAGCTGAACGGAACAGCGCGGATGCTTTTTTATATATGCGCCCTTTGGGCATCGCTACTTTCAACGTTTCCGCCACGTTCGAATCCTCCTGACCTTAAACTTATATGATAATCGTTATAGATCCGCTTCCTATCGAAGGGTTATGACCTCTCGGTATCCTCTATGGAGCAGACTGCCGGACACAACGGGTACCTCGGCATCTCGGACATTGGCCGAATCCGGTAGGATCGAAGTGATGACGGAATGTCCCTGCGCCCGAAGTTCTGAGGCTTTAGCCAATCCTTCCTTTCGATAAGAAGCCGTGTACCGGATGAGAATGGGCAATTCCTCGACAATCTCCTCTCCTTGCACCCCATCGAGAATGCGATTGGTCTTGAGTGCAAAGCCTGTTGCCGGAACGGCACGGCCAAACTGCCGAAGCAGCTTGTCATAACGACCGCCGCTTGCGACGGGAGAGCCCAGCTCGGCAGCATAACCCTCGAACGTCATTCCCGTGTAATAGGAGAAGTCTCCGAGCATCGTCAAATCAAACAGAACATGTCTGGAGACGTCGTAAGCCTCGAGCACTTCCCATACCTTGCTCAGATGCTCGATAGAAGCTCTCGCGAGTTCGTTGCTGCTAATCTCGAGAGCTTGCCCGGCAATCTCCCTGCCTCCGCGCAGCTTCAGGATTCCCTCCAACTGGTCCTGCTGTACCTCCGTCAGGCTCAGGCTGGCAATGGTGTTGCGGTATCCAACGTAGTCGCGGTTCAGCAAATCCTGCTTCAGGCTCTCCTGATCCTCCGTCCGATCCGGCAGCACCTCTTGAAGTAAGCCATTCAGATAGCCCATATGACCCATCGCGATTTTGAATTTCTCCACGCCTGCCGCCTTCAGGGATTCGATGGCCAGCGCAATCACTTCGGCATCGGCCTCCGGCGTATCATCGCCTACAAGCTCGACGCCGGTCTGGAAGAATTCCGCTTCCCGCCCCGCTTCCTCCTCAATGGCGCGAAATACATTGGCATGGTAAGACAAACGTACCGGAAGCGGTTCATCCTTCAGCAGCGAGGACATAACCCGCGCTATGGGGGCGGTCAGATCGGAACGCAGCACCATTGTCGTTCCGCGTTTATTCAATAGTTTAAACAGCTTCTGGTCCGACGTAGAGCTTGCCACGCCTACCGTATCGTAATATTCCATCGTTGGTGTCATAATCTGCCGGTAACCCCAGCGGTCCATGCATGCAAGCACTTCGCGTTCAATCCGCCGCAGCTTGGTGACCGCATGAGGAAGATAATCACGAACACCTGCCGGTTTCTCGAAGCCTTTCGGTTTAGACATGACGCTCCACCTCAAATTCAGTAAAAGTCTTTAATATGGTAAAGTGGTACCTTGCTAATAAATTAAAGGATATTGGCTATATTACCATGAATTCTGCCTGATCGTCAATGCATACGCATGCGTTCTACTATGTATCGTTCTCTGTCGGTACGCACCTTACGCATTAATAGATCCGTCTAACTTCTGGGTATAATTGTAACACAAGAACGGACCAGCGTGGCTTGCTTGTCTATTGGCTGAACCTGCATTGATCCGGATGGCCTCAATACAAAAAAAGCCGCCCGGGTGCCCGGACGGCTTTGCTTCATGATGATGGATAAGAAGTATATGCATTAGGCCTGATGCTCCTACAGATCGACCGATTTCTTGCTGTCGCCTGTAACGGTATCTTTTCTTTGCGATGGTGTCGTAGGTGCTTTGGAGGTTGGCTTCAATGATCGAGGAACGCTGCCCAGCAGCATCCACGACCCTGGAATCCACCGGAACACCGTCTGCACCACTAACGCACTGACGATCAAAGCCGTTACCATCCCGCCGTATATCCATATTAGATAATCATCGGTTACGGGATTCAGCTTCGGATCGAATTCCCGATACAGGAACAGCCAGAGCGGGTGCACGAGATAGATCGCGAAAGACAGCTCGCCAATCCGCGTCAGCACTTTCACAATGAGTTTCCAGCCGCTGCTATACAGCCAGCTCGCCAGCTGCATCAGCACAATCGCGGAGAACACGGTGTGCAGATTCCATAACAGCTCGTATAATAGGGAATCATATTTAGCGCCATGCAATCTCTGATTGTACCAAATCTGCACATGCGTCAGCGCCATCGCGAGCCAGCCGGCCCATAACACGATTGTGCCTGCTCTTTGACCAGTGGTTTGCTTTTTCCAAGAAGACGTCAGCCAGCCCTTGAATTTGTCGTAATTCATCGCCAGGTAAGCGCCGAGCATATAGTAGGCTAAATACGAAATGGCCAAGCTTCCTTTAAACGTGTACTGCAGCTCGTATTTGTTCCAGATGATGAAGCCCCATTGCAGCAGGAATCCAATCGGCACCGCCCACCTTACGAGAAACCGGGAGGATTTGAACAGCTTGAGGAAGATCGGAAACAGAATATAGAACTGCAAACTGATAAATACAAAGTATAAGTGCGTATAGTTCTGCCCTCGAACCAAGCGTTCAAAGAATAGCGGCATCTGTGCCCATAGATCAAACGAGCTGTTCAGCAGCCCGTTCTGATACATCCTCACAAAGAAGTAGATGATCGAGAACAACACGTACGGAAGCAAAATGTACAAGAGCCGCCGTTTATAGAAGTTTTTGATCAAGTCCTTGGTCAGCGGCCGGTCCGCATAGTTATAGAACAGCACAAAGCTGCTTAGGAATATAAACGAGGGGGTACCGTATTTAAAGAAAATATTCAAGAAATTAATAATATAATAGAATCGCGAATCAATCGCATCCACCGTTGCAAATGAAGTCGCATGAACGTGAAGCACGCCCAGGATGGCCAGCGCACGATAAATATCGAGCTGCGGCAGCCTTTCCTTTTTGTTCAGCGTTGCACCCATGTCAGGCGTCGCCTCCTTGTTTTCGAGTTTGTTGATAGAGTCAATGTATGCGAATGGACGGGCAAAAAAGTCCCTCAAGGCCATCATACCCCGGGGACTATTGTTCGCTTTGTGTCAGGTTATCCTTTACTCATTCTACAACAATTCAGCAAGCTTGAGAACCTGACTTGTCACATTACCTCAAATTGACTCGCTTTCCGTCGATGTCCTCTTCAGCTCTCGCAATGGATTCCCGCCTACAAAAACACCAGGTGCCACGTCTTTATGTACGACAGATCCTGCAGCAACGACCGCGCCGTCTCCGATCGTTACGCCTGGCAAAATCGTGGTATTCGCGCCGATGAGCACGTTCTCCCCGATCCGCACTTCACCCAAACGATATTCCTTTATTAAATACTCGTGAGCCAGAATGGTCGTGTTGTAGCCGATGACCGAATTCTCGCCGATGGTTATTTTCTCCGGAAAAAACACATCCACCATGACCATCAATCCAAACGCGGTATGCCTCCCCACTTTCATCCCGAGCATATGGCGATAGATCCAATTCTTCATAGGCAGGATAGGACAATAGCGGGCGATCTGGATAAAAATGAAGTTCTTGACGCCCTTGAACGGGCTCACGGTGCGGTAGATTTGCCATAACGCGTTGGGGCCTTCTACAGGATAACGGGTAATCTTTCTGGCCATGCTGCCAAAACTCCTATTCCTCTTGAAGTCCTACGATTTCAAACAGATCTCTCATATCCTTCAATATAAAATCCGGCCCGTACTCCATCAGCTTTTGCTCACCCTTGAGGGACCAAGCTACAGCGGCGGCCTTCACGCCCGCCGCCTTGGCAGACTGAATGTCCACCGGACTGTCTCCGATCATCAAAGTGGTGGCCGGATTGGCCCCCAGCTGCTCCATCGCCGTCAGGACGGGCTCCGGATGCGGTTTCGGATGCTCCACATCGTTCACCGTAACAATCGCCGACATGAAGCGCTCCAGATCGTACTTCTCCAGCGTCATCATGGTGGAAGGGCGGATCTTCGTGGTTACGATCCCGAGCGAAAGCCCGTGACGATGAAGACGCTCCACGACTTCGTTCACATGCGGGAATGGTTTGACCATGTCATCATGATGGATCGTGTTGAAAGAGCGATAGGCTTTGACAAGCGGACTGACATCCTCGACGCCCCCTGAGAAAGCCTGCAGCTGCTGTTCCAGCGTGGTTCCCATATGCGGAATGATCTGCTCTCTGGTCAACGGTCCCGGGGCCTGCGCCTCGAAAACATGCATAAACGATGAGATAATCAATTCATTCGTGTCGATAATGGTGCCGTCCAAATCAAACAGTACGGTTTCGATCATGCTGCAACTACTCCTTTTTGTCCTCCGTATCCGGTTTTATTGTCGGAGTGTCTTCTTCTTCCCGTGATGAGGATTTGACGTCTGTCTCCTCTGCTTGGGTAACAACGTCTTTATCCGCCATTCCCTCCGGTTCTGCGGCCTGTTTATGCTGTTTAGCAGGAGCCGGCGCAGGGGATTTGACGGTTTTGTTCGTTTGAAGATCGGCTTCCGGCGTTGGACCTGCTCCGGTCTTCGTCGACACGATCGGGTCCAAATAGCGCACATTGGCGCGGCCCGTTACACGGCGCACAATGATCAGTACGATGCCTCCGATGACAATCAATACGGACAGCAGCTGGGAGATCCGAATGTTGCCATAAGCCGGGTCAAGGTGACCCAGTTCAAATCCCATCCAAGTCATCGGTGCCCATAACGTATTGTTAATGAAATCGGCAAGTCCGGTGGCGCCTTGAAAAGCCAAGCTGTCCGTCCGCACCGCTTCAATAAAGAACCGGCCGATGGAATACCAGATGAAGTATCCGATGAAGAGTTCGCCTGCCCGCAGAAATTTCTGTCTGCGAATGATAAGCAGTATGACGATACCCAACAGGTTCCACAGCGATTCATATAAGAAGGTAGGGTGATGGAATACGCCCTGTACATTCATTTGATTCACGATAAAATCAGGCAAATGCAGCTGTCCTCGCAGGAAAGACTCGCTGACAGGACCGCCATAGGCCTCCTGGTTAACGAAGTTCCCCCAGCGTCCAATAATCTGGCCGGCCAACAAGGACGGCGCACAGATATCGGCAATTCGCCAGAAGTTGTAGCCTTTTCGGCGAACATAGATCAACGCACAGATAATGGCGCCGATCAAGGCGCCGAATATGGCAATCCCGCCATTCCATATTTTGAACACATCCAGGAAGTTATCCTTATAGTCTTCCCATTTAAAAGCTACATAATAAATACGAGCACCGATGATAGCGGAAGGAACCCCAAGCAAGAGCAAATCCATGAAAAATTCCTGCGGAATACCAAAACGCTTCCCCTCGCGAATGGCCAGCAGCAGACCTGCCAAGGCACCGAGGCCCAAAATCAAGCCATACCAATGAACACGCAACGATCCGATGGAGAACGCCACCGGATCGATGAGCAAAGTTTGCATCACTTATAACCCTCCCTAGTCCTAGTCCAAATCGTCCATATCTTCAGCAATCGTTGCCGTCAGCTTGTTCGTAAACTGCAGTGCAGCATTTAGTCCCATTTGCTTCAATCTGTAGTTCATAGCTGCCACTTCAATAATAACCGCAAGGTTACGTCCTGGACGAACCGGAATGGTGACCAGAGGGATATCCGTCTCTATAATTCGTGTTGTCTCTTCATCTAATCCCAGACGATCATACTGTTTATCCTGCTGCCAGGCCTCCAATCGAACAACAAGCGTAATCCGTTTATTATTCCGAACGGCGCCTGCACCGAATAACGTCATAACATTAATAATACCGACCCCGCGAATCTCCAGTAGATGGCGAATCAGTTCAGGCGCTGTTCCATGCAGCTGAAAATCCGACGTCTGGCGAATTTCCACCGCGTCGTCCGCGATTAAGCGGTGTCCGCGTTTGACGAGCTCCAGAGCCGTTTCGCTTTTCCCGATACCGCTCGAGCCCGTGATCAGCATCCCTACGCCGTAAACATCGCACAATACCCCGTGGATAGTCGTCGTTGGCGCAAGTCTGCGTTCAAGGAAACTCGTGAATCGGCTTGTCAGAATGGTCGTCGCCATGCTGCTGCGCAGCACGGGCAAACCTCTTTCATTGCCGAGCTCTACCAGCTCTTCCGGCACTTCCAGGGAACGCGTAACCACGATGCAAGGCGTTTCTTCCGTACACAGGCTGCGCATGCGTTCTTTCCGCTCTTCCGGCTTCAGCATTCCAAAGAAAGCCAGCTCCGTGCGCCCCATAAGCTGAACCCGTTCCCGCGGATGGTATTCAAAATAACCGGCCATTTCCAATCCCGGTCGATTCAGATCGTCCGTTGTAATCTGACGTTTCAAGCCTTCCTCACCTGCGATGACCTCCAGCTGAAACTGCTGGACCAGCTCGGATACCTTCACTTTCTTGGCCATGGTCTTACCCCTCTTCTTCCAGTGTATGTTGACATCACAAACGCAACCGGCATGCTGCACGGCTCGTTTTGGATGATATATTTCATGATCGGTTACTTTGCTAATTAAATTGGACGTCACAAGCCTAGCCGGCGGTCGGTCATGCTTCATGGAATACGCCCCAACAACCCATACGTTCAATGCTTATGTATGCCTTGCTTTGTGCTTATCTTATCGAAAAAAGCCAATGAATGCAATTCTAACCGGCTATCCGATACCAGGACATTGGACTTATCCAGGAGTGAAGCGACGCTGCTACGGCATATTGCGACTAAAACACAGATGTTCTATTACTAAAGATAACTCTCTTTCTATATCGACAATTGGTTGTCTGCTTTACACACTTTTAGCCTAGGACCACTTCTACCGTCTGCTAGAACTGCCTCAACCCTTCGATAAGGGCAGAAACTGTCTTGTTTTATGTCTTTTTCTCCTAAAAAAACCGCCCCTTGAGGGGCGGTTTTCAAGAGATCTCGATTGCTGAAGATTAGTCTTCGAGCAATACGTTCAATTCAGACTCTTTATCAAAGATATGAACTTTGTTCATGTCGAGTGCCAATTTCACATTGTCGCCTTCGCGAGTAGTCGAACGTCCGTCTACACGGCCGATAACTGTGTCGGTGCCCAAGCCGCTGAGGTACAAGAGCATTTCGTGACCAAGGTTCTCGGTTACGTCCACTTTCGCTGTGAAGATTGTGTTCGGGGAAGCTTCCAGGAATACTGGCTCTTCATGAATATCTTCCGGACGAACACCCATGATTACTTCTTTGCCAATCATGGATTTATTTTTGAGCAATTGTGCTTTACCGCCTGGAACTTGAACGTTCAAGCCCTGGGAAGTGAAGTATACGCCACCGTTTTGCTCGGACAATTTACCGTTGATGAAGTTCATGGTTGGGGAACCAATGAAACCAGCAACGAACAGGTTGTTTGGATTGTTGTACAGCTGTTCTGGGGAATCCGCTTGTTGAATGATGCCATCCTGCATAACAACGATACGGTCACCCATCGTCATAGCTTCTGTTTGGTCATGCGTTACATAGATACAAGTGGTTTCAAGACGCTTCACCAGCTTAGTAATTTCAGCACGCATCTGACCGCGGAGTTTCGCATCCAAGTTGGAAAGCGGCTCATCCATCAAGAAGACTTGCGGATCACGGACAATCGCACGGCCCAAGGCAACACGCTGACGCTGACCACCGGAGAGAGCTTTCGGTTTACGCTCGAGCAAATGCTCGATATCCAGGATTTTCGCTGCTTCACGTACACGCTTATCGATTTCGTCTTTCTTCACTTTACGGAGTTTCAAACCGAATGCCATGTTCTGATATACGTTCATATGCGGATACAAGGCGTAGGATTGGAATACCATTGCGATGTCACGATCTTTAGGTGCTACATCATTAACAACGCGGTCGCCAATGTAAAGTTTACCCTCGGAAATTTCCTCAAGACCTGCGATCATACGAAGTGTCGTAGACTTACCGCAACCGGAAGGACCTACCAATACCAAGAATTCTTTATCTTTAATATCCAAATTAACGTCAATTACAGTTGCTTTATCCGCACCTGCATACTTTTTGTAAATATGCTCTAAGCGTACACCAGCCATGTGCATTTGCCCCCTCATATGAATGTTATGAAATCGAATACAATTAATTTATAATCTTATATTACCCCATAGGCACCTGACTTGCTATACACAATCTGCACAAAAAACCTATTTCCTTTTCGTCACTTTATACAATAGAAGCGTTATTTTCACCAATACCGCATCACTGAAGCTGCGAACGTCAAGCCCCGTCTCCTGTTTGATCTTATCCAGTCGGTACAGCAGCGTATTTCGGTGAATATACAGGTGTTTTGCCGTCTCGCTCACGTTGCAGTCCAATTCAAAAAAAGACTCCAGCGTCGACAAGGTCTCACTGTCCTCGAATAAGTCGGTATGTCCGGCAGCATACTCCCGCAGGAATTGATTCCGTTGATACTCAGGAATACTGTAGACCAGACGCTCCAGATGAAGACCGGTCGATAGATGAATATGCTCCTTGACCTGAAAAGTACGCCCGATGGTCATGGTCTCTCGCAGCATGCCAACCGTCTGCGGCAAAGCTTGAAGCGCATTGACTGCCGGGATTGCCGAAATATGAAAATCGCCCACCCATTCCGTTGAAATGAGCTCGTACAGCCCCATACAGAATAAGGACAGCAAATCCTGATCGGCTTCTGAGGATGCTTCCTCTTTATCATCCGTCGTTATGCCGCCCAGCAGCTCCTGATTGGCAAGGATAATCCATTCCTTATCCAGCAGCGGCACAAGAATGATATCCCCGTCAAAATAACTGCGCAACAACCGCAGCAGCGCTTTATAACTTGGCGTGGGAGCATGCTCGCTCTCATGAATGAGGAGAAAGGGGACCATTTCCTCCGTCAAGCTTGTCCGAATCAGCATCTCATCCGGTAGCTCAGCATGCAGCTCGCCGGCTTGAAGGCGCTCTTTCAACCAACCGCCCAACTGCTGGGCGCGCCGTTCTTCTTCAACCTTGGCTGCATTCTTTGACATCGAGCCTGAAGGCGCTTCCTGAAGGCTCGTCAATAAAAGAGCGACAAGCCCAATCTCCGACTCCGTCAAAGCATTGGAATCCGCCACCAGGACCCGGCTCGGATCCTGTTGATTAACGGGAAACCAGATCTCACCAAGCTCCTTATGCACATAGGCACCATCAATCATTCGTGTTGTGTTTGAGCTTACGCTTTCTCCACGGCGAATTGAACTTGTAGTGCTTTCTTCACGACCAAACCGGTCACCGAATCGCGAGGTGATCGCCATCGATTCCGTGAGCCATAGCGATTCCTGCTCATTCAATGTTTTTAAGCCGAGTGAGGTACCCAAGGTCTGCTCCAGTTTCTGAACGATATGCTCCATCTCCACCATTGATGACTCCACCACTTTATCGTTTTTTCTTATTTTAGCATATCATCCTGCACAAACGACAATTCCTTCTCTTTAAGTCCGTGCGCCTTGGGAAATAGTTCGGTAAAAACAACACAAAAAGAGCCGTCAACAACGTTGACGACCCTTTCAGATGAGCCATGAAGGACTCGAACCTTCGACACCCTGATTAAAAGTCAGGTGCTCTACCAACTGAGCTAATGGCTCTTATTACTGGTGGAGGATGATGGATTCGAACCACCGAACTCGGACGAGAACAGATTTACAGTCTGCTGCGTTTGGCCACTTCGCTAATCCTCCAAAATATAAAGGTGGCTCGGGACGGAATCGAACCGCCGACACGAGGATTTTCAGTCCTCTGCTCTACCGACTGAGCTACCGAGCCAAACATGAATAACATTAAAATAAAGTGCGGAGTGTAACACTTCCCACTTTAATCTGTGGAAAACCGACCATTTTTATTCCTTAGGAGTAATAATGGCGGAACTGACGGGATTCGAACCCGCGATCTCCTGCGTGACAGGCAGGCATGTTAGGCCTCTACACCACAGTTCCGCATTATTAAAGATGGTGCCGGCGAGAGGACTTGAACCCCCAACCTACTGATTACAAGTCAGTTGCTCTACCAATTGAGCTACACCGGCATGGCAAGGTAATAAATATAATACATGGTGGAGGCTGAGGGGATCGAACCCCCGACCCTCTGCTTGTAAGGCAGATGCTCTCCCAGCTGAGCTAAGCCTCCAGGTATGTATGGTAGCGGCGGAGGGGATCGAACCCCCGACCTCACGGGTATGAACCGTACGCTCTAGCCAGCTGAGCTACACCGCCATATAAACCTTATTGCGTCCAAGTTATTCAAATGGCGGAGAGAGAGGGATTCGAACCCTCGCACCGCTTACGCAGTCTAACCCCTTAGCAGAGGGTCCCCTTATAGCCACTTGGGTATCTCTCCATCATAACTTGTATGCAGTTACAGAGATTGATTC
>NZ_AEXS01000175.1:0-69571 GCF_000204455.1 Paenibacillus sp. HGF5
CAGCATAGGCGCCGGTCGTCATCTCAAGATGGATATATAAATCCTGATCCTTCAATTTATCGATCATTTGCTGTACTTCAGTTTGATTTATGAGTTCCATATTTCCCTCCAATATAAAGAATCACTACGCCATAAGCAGTCGATATGATAATTCTATCATAATTATTGAGCAGGACAAAAACCCTCAAAACCGATGAACAAAATTATCTCTCGGCAAAGAGAGTTGCGTATTCCGGCTGTGCCGCATAAACGCTTAGCTCGTGCTCAGATATAACCGTATAGCCTTCCCGGCGCAGAAGAGCCGTAGTCACGCCATAACCGTCCTGTTTCACATTGTCAAATTCTCCGTTATAAATCATGGCACTTCCACAGGAAGGACTTCCCTCTTTCAGGACGATCAGCAAGGCTCCAAGCTCTTGTGCCATTCGAAGAGCCTCGTATGCACCTTGGATATACATCTCGGTCACGTCTCTGCCAGATAGCTCCACCACTCTGGCATTTCCCGCCAGTACATCATCCCCGTTCCCTCCAACGATCTCCGCAGGTTCTCGAGGGATAGTGAATCCACCCAGCAGTTCGGGACACACGGTTACGGCTTTCTTCGCTTCAACAAGCAGCTGAATATTCGTATCCATGCTGTCAGTCGCGTTATAGCGAACTTTCATACCGGCTAAACATGAGCTTACAACAATCACAGATGCCACCTCAAATCTTTCGTTCATACAAACTTACAATCGAAGCCGTTCGCCCTCTTTCAAGTATCATGAATCAGAACTCAAATGTCAACGAAATGCAATGAAGAGCTGCCGTAGTGTTTGGAAGCCCTTAATGCCAAAAGCGTATCCAATATACGAACCAAACCGCTTCTCTCCATCATGACTCATCTCAGCATGGGAGCAACCCTCTTAAGGAAATGATTCATTAATATCGGCAGGGAAATCAGAATGGGCGGATCATCCAGTCGGGGAACATGGAGCGTAACATGAAGATGCGGCGTCCTGGCGTACGGCTTTACGATAACGGGCTCCTTGGAACGGGTACGCAGCGTAGTGGACTGAGGAAGCAGGAAATCGACCGCCTGCATGCCCCATGGGACCGAAGTAGCCATCAAATAATAAGTGCCGGGTCTGACGTCGGTGAAACGAAAGGAGCCGACGGATGAAAGCAAAGTACCGTATAGGGGAAACCCTTCGGGGATCGGCTTGGCAAACAGCCCGATCAAGATTACGCCCTGAAAGGGAGCCGCGGCCTCGATCGTGCCTTCAACCATCAAATCGGGATTATCTACCGGCATGGACTCGCGCCAGCTGTTCAGCTTTTGCAGGGCTAACAGATGCTCGTCGGCCTCCTCCTTCGAGTTCCGGAATTGCGAAGGGGTCACCCCCACCCTCTCCGTGAAGCGCGTCGTAAACGTCCCGAGACTCTGCTGGCCGATCTCCATGGCGATATCCCGTATGCTTAGATGCGTATGTAACAGCAAGTCCTTTGCCTTCTCCAGTCGAAGCGATGAAACATAATATAACGGAGGCAGCCCGATTCGATCCTTGAATATACGCGAGAAGTGATATGGACTGTACCCTATGTAATCCGCAAGCGTTGATAACGGGAGAGGCTCGTAAATATTCTTGTGAATATAAGCGATTACTTCATCGATTTCAGCATATCGATCAGCCATCAGGTCTGCACCATCCTTTATACCGGATATGTTATGTATGGATACCAATTCATCTCTCTCGAAGAACAATTGTTCGCATTCATACTATCATATCCATCTAAAAAATGGAAGCATTTGCAATACTATATTCACGAATTAAATAATTAAAATTGCAACTAAAAAGCCGCGCTGTTTGCACGGCTTTCATCATCTTAATCCATATCCGGAATATGGATTTCCACTTCTTTTTTGCTTTGGGAGGATCGCAGAATACCGTCCAGTATCGCTTGATTGCGAAGCACCTGCTCACCCGGAATCGGAGCGGGCTTGCCTTCGCGCACAGCGCTAACGAAATCCTTGATTTTCTCCTGGAATACATTCAGCTCGTGGCTGATCAGCGGAATTGCGCTTTCGGTATGATGGCCTTGGATATCGTGGAACAAGGAAATCGATCCTACCTTCCCGTCCCATACACCGCTCCAAGGTCCTGAGCCTGCAGGCGTAATCTTCATGCCCGCATCCGTCCCGAGGAACATCGTTGCCCCGAGCGTATCCATATGCATTGCCCAGGATGTTTTAAAGTTAAGCACAAGGTCGCCTTCGAACCGAATGATAGCTACCCCGAAATCCTCTACGTTGAACGCTCCGGCTTCCGCATGGTATTTGGGATTCGTCCCGAAATAATTCGACGTATAAGCGGATACCGTTAATGGCTTGGGATATCCGAGAGCGTTCAGCGCCATGTCCAGGGAATAGCATCCGATGTCCGCCATAGCGCCTGCCCCTGCAATCTCCTGGCGAACAAACGTGCCGCCTGGCATTCCCCGTCGGCGGCCGCCCCCGGTTTCCACATAGTACACTTTTCCAAGCTCGCCGTTCTGGATCAAATTCTTAATGATGCCCATGTTCGGGTCATATCGCGGCTGAAAGCCTACATTCAGCATATTCCCGGTCTTCTTCGAAATTTGCACCATCTCGATCGCTTCATCCAAAGTGACCGACATCGGTTTTTCGAGCATCACGTGTTTGCCCGCCGACAGCGCATCGATCGTCGTTCGGTAATGAGCGACGTTCGGCGTACAGATGCTTACGCCGTCCAGGTCAAGATCCAACAATCTGCGGTGGTCATCGAATCCGATGGCTCCCTGCAATCCCCAGCGCTCAATAAACTGATCGGCTCTGCCGGGTAAAATATCAGCTACGGCAACAATTTGCACATCGTCAATTTGTTTATAGTACTTTGCATGCTCCCCCGCAATGCCGCCGCTTCCAATAATTCCAATTCGAATGGTTTTGCCCATGGCTGATACTCCCCCTACAATTTCACATTCATGGCTCGGTATGTTGTTGGCGTATATCCGTATCTCTTTCGGAAAACGGTATGAAGATAACTGCCGCTGGAGAAGCCTTCGTGAATGGCGATTTTGTCAATCGACCAATTGGTATCGATCAGCTTCCTGCACACGGCTTCCAGGCGGACATGCTCCAGGATCTCGCTGAAGGACTGACCTTCCGCTTGCTCCTTGAATATTCGCTGCAGCTGCCTTGAGCTGATATGCAGCTTCTCTGCGACGTCATCCAGCACAACCTCTCCCGAAGAATTCGCATGGATATATTCCAGCGCCAATTGATAACGGTAAGCCTTCATATCGCGCGAAGGCAGCTCCGCTTCCGATGGCTCGGATTCATATGCGCGCACAGCGCGCAGCAAGATCTGAATAAGGCATTGCTTAATCGTTGTGTACAGACCCGAATATTTCTCCTGCGAAGCCTGATAAGCCTCAAGAAAATAAGGCATCGCGCGATGGATGTCCATCGTCGGCTTCCTCGGCAATTCTCTCAGCTTCTCCATGCAGTCATCGGCTTCCGCCATTTCCCAAGGATCCGAAACAGGCAGTGCCGGGCTCTCATGCTCGGTAATCTCATCGCGGGCAATGATGTCGACGTGCAGGCATAATTCGTCCATCGGTTCCGCTGTATCCGCTTCCTGATAATGAAGCACGTTCGGACCCGTTAAATAGAACATCCCTTCCCGCAGTGCATACGGCTCATCCTCCATAATAACGGTCCCCTTGCCGCGGGGTATGAAATGAAATTCATACTCCGCATGCTTATGGAAGGAGACAATCTTCCCGGGCGGGAAGGTGGTGAGATGAAACCGAAGGACCCGGATCTCGTAACGTCCCCAATAGACCCTAAGATCAAGCCGCTCCAAGGCATCCTGCCGCTCTTTCATCATTTCGTATGGAAAATGGTTATTCATCCCGGTGCATCATCCCTGTATCTTATGCTTGAAGTTCATCCAATCTTACAGCACGATGCTCCTTGGCCGAACGATTGGCTGCCTCCATCAATTTGGTCAATTCAACCGCATATGCGATATTTTCTTCGGCAACGGTATCTTCTTGAATATGAGAAATCCATTGTTCAAAAGCACTTGCGCGGTTCGCCGGCACCGGCAGCTCAACCCAAGCATCCTTGTACTCTTCTTTTTTCGTTGAACGAATCAGAAGCTTGCTATCCGGCGTACCGTACAGGATGGTTCCATCCGTGCCATGAATCTCGATCGTGAACGGAGAGAAGTTGTTAACAAATCCGGCTTCCACGACGCCGACGGCACCCGCTGCCGTAGAGAGCGTGGCAACGGCGTTGTCTTCCACCTCTTTGCCCGTTATGTATCCGAAATTCGCTTGGACGTCAATGGCTTCCTCGCCAAGGAACAGGCGCGTCAAATACATCGGATGGCAGCCCAGATCGATCAGGGCACCCCCGCGGCACTCCTCCAGGCTGTAGAAATGCTCAGGCAGCCAACCGGCGGTTGCGCCATTGTGGGACAAGCGAACGCGAACGAGCGTCACGGTTCCCAGCAATCCCTGCTCCAATACCTCACGGATCGCCAGCGTATAACCGTCATTCAGCCGCGGTAGCGATACCGTGAATTTGACCTGATTCTCCTTCACGGCTTTCATGATATCATTGACCTCCTGAAGGGTTGCAGCAATTACTTTTTCCGTGAAAATATGTTTGCCTGCCGCTGCGGCCTTCAACATGACTTCTCTGTGCATGGATGTCGGAGCATCCACGATCACGGCATCAATATCGTCGCTTTGCAGCATGTCATCCAGCGATGCATGAAAACGTACCCCTTGCTTCTCGGCGGCTTCTCTTCCACGCTCCGGATTCTCATCCCATACCGCTACGATCTGAGCATCGGGATGCTCCTGCGCTTGTTTCGTATAATCCCATGCGTGCACATGCCAATAACTAATTTTTCCGATTCTGATCATTCTAGTCACCTCAGTATCTAATATTAAGACATCATGCCATTAATCTATCACACGTACCGCCTGATTCACAGTGTAAAATTGCGACAATCAAGTTAGAAATCACGACATGACCGCACACAAAGAACTCCGTCGTTTGACGGAGTTCGATGTGATCTCGACTAAAACCCAAATCGTTCTCTAGCAGACGTGATGTGGGCAATGTGGTGATTCCCATGCCATGCATACATGCCTGCGGCGTATTCCAAACTCGTTGTTCGCTGGTTCTCGGGATGGTAGAACGTTCTCAGATAGTCCCCATCCTTCATATTCTCCAATAATGCGACCCATCTGGCATGTAATCCGTCGATCAATGCAAGCGAAGCGTCGGTGTCTTGTGTCAATGAATCGTGCAGGGCAGCCCATTTCTGTTCGTCATACGGTTTAATCGTCGGGTTCTCTTCCGTCAACGCAAGTTTAAACCGGATATAGCTGTTCATATGACTGTCCGCAAGATGGTGAACAACCTGGCGGATCGTCCAGCCGCCCTCGCGATAAGCCGTATCCAGTTGTTCGTGGCTTAACCCCTGGACCGCTGCCCTCAGCTTCTCCGGCATTCCCTTAATCTCTTGGATCCAAACCTTCCTGTGCTCTGGCGACGTGCTGCCTCCCCAGTCAAACTGTCCTATCGGATACCTCAAATCCATGTTCCCTCTCTCCCTTCCATTATGTTTGAGATCATTCCATGTCATGATTTTAGCATCTCCGCCGAAAAATAATAGTGTCTGCACTCCTGATGGATGCTGCTTATTTCCCGTCGAAAAGGCCCTCGGCATCTGCCAAGGGCTTCTCTCCTGCTACATAACTGGAATGTGACTACATGGAGCCCAGTATTCCTTCGATTTCGTTCATCTGTCCAGCCGTTAAAGGTCCAGAAGCAACGGCTCCTATTAATTCTTCCGCTTGCTTTTTCGTTTTAAAACCCGGTATCGGAATCGCCGCGCGGCTTCTTCCCCAAATCCATGCTAACGCTCCTTGCACTAAAGTACGGTCTTCACTCGTTAAAATCTCCCGCACCGCTTCAAGTTTAGCGAGGAACGACGGTACGGCTTTCCCCTCCTTGAAATAGGCGACCCAATCGTGACCGCTTCCCCGCACATCTTGATCACTGAATCGGGTGTCCTTATTAAATTTCCCGCTTAACAGCCCCATTGCCAAAGGCGTATTATTGATGCTCGCCAAACCATGACGTTCGCAAAGGGCAAGCATCTCCTTATCGTCACTGAGAACATTCAGCACGTGCTGAATGGCTGCCGCTTCGGATCGCTCCGCAAATAACTCGGCATTGGCCGTATCCCAGGTACTCCAGCCATATGTACGGATCAGCCCTTCTTGACGAAGACCGTTTAAGGCATCAATCACCGTTTCCACCTCATCCAGTCGTAATCCGCCTACATGAATCTGATAGAGATCGATATAATCCGTATCGAGTCGCTGAAGAGACCGCTCACAAGCATAGCGGATATAATCCGGCGTAACATTATAACGCGTAAAAACTTCCTTCGTTGTTTCATCATAGGTATATCCGAATTTGGTGGCTATCACGGCTTCGTGCCGCTTTCCTTTTAATGCGCGGCCAAGCACCCGTTCGCTATGCCCGGTACCATATACGTCTGCCGTATCAAAAAAGTTAACGCCCCTGTCCAGGGCGGCATGAATCCCTGCAACGGATTCACGTTCATCCACCTCACCCCATCCGTCGGACAAGCCGTCCAATGTAAAATTCCCGCCCATTGCCCAGCAGCCTAAGCCGAGCGGGCTTACCGGGATTTGCGATCTGCCTAACGTTCTATCCATGATTGTTCCTCCCTTTTCGAATTGGTTCGCCTTCATTATAATTAGGAAAATGGTTTGTGATGAGATCCAATGATGATGAATTTGGAGGAACCAATTAAAGGAGGGATACGGTGTACGGCATTTATATCGACCGTGAATCGAAACGATCCGCAATCCATCAAGTATGCCAGCAGCTGCGAAGGCTGATCGAATCGGGACAGCTGGCAGCGGGAACACGGCTGCTTCCGACCCGGGTTCTGGCCAAAGAGTGGGGCATTGCGCGCAATGTAGTCATCGAGGTATATGAGCAGCTGACGGCCGAGGGATATTTGGAAGGGCGCGTAGGATCAGGCACCTATGTAGCGGGCGGGATTATCCCCTCTCCCCGTCCACGAAACGAGCCATCTGTCGGCGAGCAGCCGATCCATAAAGATACATCGACTGAACATTCGCACATGATCGATTTTGCCGCCGGCATTCCCGATCAGAAGATGTTTCCAAGGCACATCTGGGCCAAGTACTTGAAACAAGCAGCTGAGGACTCCGTTAATGCAAACCAGGATTACGGTCACATCAAAGGTGATAAGATGCTGCGCTCTGCCATTTGCGACTATGTATTCCGGTCCAAGGGCATTCAATGCTCATCCGATCAAATCGTGATCGTGTCAGGCGCTTCCGAAGGGCTGCTCCTCCTTGCCAAATCGTTAGCTTCCAGGTTTCATTCCATCTATATCGAAGACCCCACGATCGATATTACCCGCGATATTTTTCAGATGATGAACTATCGACTTGTGCCGGTTGAGGTGGATCACAGCGGCATGCGCATCGACGCCGTGACGAGTTTCGCTCCAGGTCATCTGGTATTATTAACGCCGTCACATCAGTTTCCTTCCGGCAGCGTATTATCCATCCAGCGCAGACATCAGGTCATCCGGATGCTGGAGGAAGCCGACTCCTTCGTGATCGAAGATGATTATGACAGCGAATTCCGGCTTCGAGGAATCCCGGTGCCTCCTCTGCAGACGCTCTCGCCTTCGAGAGTCATTTACGTGGGAACATTCAGCAAAACCTTAACGCCGAGCCTCCGGATCGGATTCATGATCGCGCCGCCGGATCTAACCGATTCCATAACCGAGATGAAAGATAGACTGAATATACATACCCCAGCCGTCATTCAACAAGCGCTAAGCCATTTCATTCTGGACGGCCATCTGGAACGGCATATCCATAAGATGAAAAAAGTGTACAAGAAACGCCGCAATGTATTAACGGAGCGGCTCCATCACTTGTTCGGGCAGGATATTTCCATTGTCGGCGATGATGCGGGGATGCATCTTCAGGTGATATTCGGTCCTCAAGCTTACGCTCTCCTCCCATGGAACGATACGGTCTCACACGGGTTTCGCGTCGAGCCTGCCTCTAATTACAGAATCTCGCCATCGCGTCCTCCGAGTTCAACAGGGATCGTACTGGGATATGGAAACCTTTCGACGGAAGAGATCGAAGAAGGCTTAAGCAGGCTTTACTCATTTGCTTACCCTTGCAGGGATTCATCTTGATTCACGGGCATATCTTCCCTTCTTCAAACAACAATGGCTCGGTTCGCTTTACGGCGAACCGAGCCATATCTGTTTCATCCTCAGGATCTTGCCATCATATCCCCTCAATCCGGTCAAAATTACGCAGCGTCCGAAGCGCATTCAGCGTCATAACGCCCTTCCATTCTTCCTTGGCCGACGGCCATACCTCTTCGAATTGGAACCAGCTCCAATTCGGCTCCCAGGCACCATCTTCGCCCTGGATCTCTATAAGCAAGTCCAGCTCCGCCGGAAGAAGCGCTCGATATTTTGGAAAATAAGGAGAGTTCGGCGTGTCCATTATGCTCAGCGGTGTTGCCCCGTATCCCTCCCGGCTGCCGGGGTCCAGGCTAATGCAGTTGTCCATGAAAGCCTCCAAAGCCTCCCTGATCTCGGATGCCTGTTCCTTTGGCAATCGCTCATTCAAGCGCAAGTAACAAAACAGTTCATGCATTTCTTTTAAATCGCTGGTTCGATTCAGGTAGTCCAGAGCATAACGAACCAAGAAATCCAGCGATTCCAGAGGATACAGCTCCCGTTCATCGATAAAATAAGCGATGATGTCTGCATTGGGATTGCCCCAATGGTCCTTAAAAGCGCCGTATTGCCACCAAATCGCTCTAGGTGACTGCTCCGCTTCTTTGGGGATAATGTCCCAGCCTGAGCGTTCAGGCACATACGTATGCTCGAGATACTGTAACGCGGAAATAACCCGTTCGTTCCGCCCGGGATGATTCGGATGTAACCGAAGAATCTCCAGCGCTCTGGTCGTCGCCAGGGCGGATGACTCCTTGCAGCGAAGGTCAGGCTCAAGACCATGACCGAATCCGCCATCCTCGTTCTGGTAGCTGGAGAGCTCAATCAGCACATCCGTAAACGACCCGTTCTCGAATTCATATCGGAACAAGGCCCGTTCAAGGTTTCTGGCCCGCTGCAGCATATACTGCCTTGCTTGTTCCCATCGTATCTCGTTTAGCTTCATCACTCGGGTTCCATCTCCTCGTAGAAAGTGATTCGATTGCCGAACGGATCCGTTACACGTACCTCTTTGCTGTTCCATGGGGCGATCTCGATTCCGGGTCTCTGATACGGATAGTTCTGGCCTGACAGCTGTTCGTGAAAAGCTTCAATTCCTGCGATCTCCACGCGAATGGCTGCTCCAGGGGAGCAGTCGCCGTAATGCTCCGTTAAATGGATCAATAACGAACCTTTGGAGATTTGCATGTAAAGCGGCGCCGAATCGTCAAACCGGTGCTCCCAGTCCAAGGTGAAACCAAGATACTGCATGTAGAATTCCCTTGCCTTCGTTTCGTCGAACACCCTAAACAACGGTATGATTTTGCTCATGTCAGCCCCTCCCTCCTCTCATCATTCGTATACATTATGTATGTGCTGCTGTTGACTTATTGTAGATCGTATCACAAATCACGACACAGCTCGTCCCTATCTTATATAAACCCGAGCAAACCAATGATCCTTCGCTGGGTCATGTATCTAAACTATTCATTCCTTGTCACGTTGGTCAGTTTCTTAGCCCTCTCGCGTTTCACGCGGCTCCATACCAGCAGAACGAGAAACGAACCTGCCAGACAGAGAAAGATGACTTTTAAATAATGCTCCACCACATTCAGAATGTACTGCCACTGCTCCCCGAATATAAAACCTATGCTGAAGAAGGCCAATACCCATGCAGCCACTCCCGTGTATCCATAGATCCAAACCGTCCGATAGGGAACCCGAATCATGCCGATGAAATACCCGATAAACTGCCTGACTCCGGGAATGAAAAAACAGACAATGAGCAACTTGTTCCCATATTTGCTGTAATACGCCTGTGTCTTCTCCACAAGGGACGGCTTGATGAACAGCCATTTTCCATAGCGTTCAATCAGCGGCATCCCTAACCGGTGGCCGAGGATATAGGTAATGGTCAGTCCCATGGCCGCTCCTATAAAAGCAGATCCCATGGCCGGAACCATGTCGATGACCCCCTTATAGGTCAGGAACCCGGTATAAGTCAGGGTAGTGTTTCCTGGAGGAATTGGAAGAGCAATAAAATCAAGAGGGAGCCCAATCAATAACACCAGATAACCATATTGTTCAAACAACCGCTCAACCAATTCAAACAAATTCATGGGGAAAACTCCTTCGTCTTACCGATAACTGTCATGGTAGTGGTGCAGGGCTTCATTCACATAAACTTCCCTGTTCAGCACCTCGTAGGGCACCGGGTTCTTTTCTTCGGCCCATTCTCGCGAAGGGCGGTAACGCCGTTGAATCTCAATCAATCGGGTCAGAACCGATAGAGCCGAATCTTTGTGCGTGTTAATGGCCGCTTTTCGCTTCATCTCTTGCAGCAGGGACGGATCCGTCATTAGCGCCATGAATTGATGCTGCAGTTCTCCCGCCATAGCTTGACGTGCCACGCCAATGCCAACCAGGTAGTCCGCATTATCCTGCTCTTGGCCCGGCAAGGGTTTAACCAACAGCATGGGACGTTCCATCGTTAATGCTTCGGAAATCGTGAGACCTCCCGGCTTCGTCACCATCAAGTCGGCCATCGCCATTAATTCATGCATACGATCCACATAACCCATGACGGTGATTTGCGGATGCTCCGCAAACTCTTCCAGCAGTGATTGATATAACTTCATATTGCGTCCGCACACGACCATAAACCGAACATCCTGCGGGTATGCCCTGGATTTCAAGAGCTCGATAATTTCTTTATCGATCATCCCTTCTCCGCCGCCCATGATCAGCACGACCTGCTCGGATGGTTTCAAGCCATAATAATCGCGCAGCCGTTCCTCATCCACCGGTTGACTGTAGAGCGGGTTGACGGGAATTCCGGTCACGGAGATTTTTTCGCTCGGCACGCCTTTGCGCTCCAATGCAACCTGAACCACATCGGAACCGACCATGTAATAATCCGTATGCGAATGGATCCAATAACTGTGATCCGTATGATCCGTCATGACGGTGGCCGTGGGCACGTCCGTGTAACCCATCGCTTTCAATAGTGACATGCCTGCCGCTGCCGGCGGAAACGTACTGACTACGATAGCCGGCTTTTCGGTTTCCAGCATCGCGCTCAGTTTTTGAAGACTGAAGGTACTGAAGCGTTTCAGCATCTGAATGAGCGTGTTTTCCTCGCGCGTTTTTTGGAACAAATAACCGTAAACGGATGGAAAATGCTTCATCCACTGCACAAAGAAAAACTGTCCGGCCACATGCAGCCGCGGATGGGTTAGCTCCATGTAATCAATGACTTTAACGCGCAGATGAGGGTATTTTCTTTTTGCTGATTCCACAATGGCCTTTGATGCCTGGTTATGACCCTCTCCCAGACTTCCGGTTAATATGATGATTTTTTGCTCATTTATGGATCTCATTGATATTACTCCTTATCTAACGTTATGTGTTTCCCAAGACATGCATCAGGTAAACGACCAGCCATCCCGACCCGAATCCGATCAGGCTTCCCGCCAGACAATCGGTCGGGTAATGATATCCCCAATAGATACGGGACAGACCGACCAGCGCAGCCAGAATGATCAGCAGTATCGTCGGCAGCGGCGAAACCAGAAACAGCAGCGGGGTAATGACTGCAAAAATCGCCGTCGTATGACCGGAAGGGAAGGAGTAATCCTTCAGCGGGAAATTTCCGATCTTTACCTGTTCCAAAACCCGGAAGGGACGATCTCTTCTGACGATTCTCTTGATGAGGACCACGATCAGATGGCTAACGGTTAACGCAATGGCACTCTGGTATGCCGTTATATCCCAAGCTTCGAATGCTGCCCAGGCGATAAGCAATGCGCTCAGAATGGTGAAGGTGGCTCCGCCGAGATGGGTGATGCCGCCGAACAACCGGTCAAAGGCTCGGTTGCTGATCGTCTGGTTGCACCAGACGAATACCCGGTGATCAAAACTTTGCAGTCGCTTTATCATTCATTCTTCACCTGCCGTTACGTCAATTGAATCTTTTGGCCCCTGGACGACGGGGACCTCCGAACGTTTATTCCTGCGCTTCTTGATAAGCCGCACCGTCAGCCATATGCCCCCGATCAGAGCACCTACGGATAACAAAATACTCGTAAGCACGCTGTCCACCATATTCTCGGCAGCACGGCCATATACGTAGAACAGCACACCCACCGTGTAGAACTTCACGGCGCGTCCGAGCGCTGCATAGCTGATAAGCTTCCATAAAGGATAGTTCATGCAGCCGGATAGAATGGTGAAAATTTTAAAGGGAATCGGCGTAAACGCACCGACCAGGATAGCGGCTTCGCCATGCTTAGTGAACAAAGCGGTGGCGGAATCATACCATTTTTTCTTCATGATCTTGGTCAACACCAAATGACCTGAAGCCTTGCCGATTCCATATCCGATGGGCGTTCCGATCAAGCACCCGACAAACCCGATCGTGGCGAGCCAGATCGCACGGTCCGGACTCAAGGCACTTAAGGACAACTGCGAGAACAGTGCCGGAATCGGAAAAATGATCGCGTCGATCATGGCATGAATGAATAATCCGATATCGCCTAAATTACGTAAAAAATCCATCAGGCCTAATCTCCTCTGCTTGGCTGACCCTTGGGCAGGCCGTGTATCGTGCGATATCGTTGGTTACATTCGAATTTGAAATCATCGGTTCACATTCCTCTCCCGTATCATGTTAATGCAAGGATATCACGAATGGAGGAGGATGCCTTCCGTCTTCAGACGATAATGAACCTAGACTTAGGTCTAGATACTAATAGTAGATATAATAGAGTAGATATAGTATAAACGAGTTTTATGATCAATAAGTTGGGTTTATAACCGTTTGAACCAAAAACAAAAAAACAGCTCAGCCGCAATATGCGGCCAAACTGCCAGGATCCAAGACTAAATCCTATTCAAATTGGCAAATCCTCAGAACGTCCCCGATGGAATCCACGACATGATCGGCTTGCGACAAATCCTGATTTCCCGAATTCGGGTTCACGAAGCCGATGCATGTCATGCCGGCCGCCTTCGCTGCAGCAACCCCATGCCGTGCATCCTCCAGCACCATGCAGTGCTCGGGCTCCACGCCTAACAATTCGGCAGCCTTAAGGTACACATCCGGCGCCGGTTTTCCTTTTTCCACTTCTTCACCGCTTACAACGCATTCGAATTGATCCAGGAGATCAAACTTGCGCAGGACGGCCGTAATAAATACGGGAGGCGAGGATGATGCAATCGCGGCAGGGATACGTCGTGCTTTAAGTTCAGCCAGAAGCTCCCGGATGCCGTCAATCGGCTCCATTTCCCGTGAGGTGAGCATCTCGATTTTATTGGACAATTGGTATTCGATAATCTCCGATACGGATTGCGCAAGCTGATGCTCATGTTTAATGGCTGCCCACATCTCCGGATTGGTCATGCCTACATACTTCTCCAACTGTTCATGGGTTATCGATGATCCGTAGTAGTTCATCACCTGGATATCCACTTCAAAGTGCAGCGGTTCGCTGTCAATAATGACCCCGTCCATGTCAAAAATAAAAGCCTGTATCATGTTCATGCTCCTTTGCTGAATGTTCTGTTAGTTAACCCCAAATGAGATCGAGCACCGTTCCCAGCACTCCGGATTGATGTCCGCGGAGGACATCGGGATTGAATACCTCGACGAAACCGCACCGCGTACTCCCCACTTCATCGATCTGGCCAAAGCACGGTCATTCGGAAAAAATGATGTCGTGGAGCTCCTCCAAAGTATGTATTTCATACTTGGGGTGAATGGACGTCGGATTGGCCTTTCGCTGCGGGTTATACCAGCAGGTATCAATCCCGTAACGGATGCCTCCTTGTATATCGGAGGTTAACGAATCGCCAACAATGAGCACCTCGCTTTTGTCGGGGTGGTTTAACTTATCGAAGGCGTAATCGAATATTCCTTCGTGCGGCTTTTGGGATCCTGCATCCTCCGAAACTACGATACATTCAAAGGAATCGCACAGCGCCGAGCGGCTGATACGATTAAACTGCACTTCCTTGATTCCGTTCGTGATGATGGCCATGCGTTGACCGCGCTCGGACAGTTGACTGCACAGCTTCTCTGCCCCTTCCATCAGAAAGGAGCCCTGTCCTAAATACTTTATGTAGATATTGCTAAAAGCTTCAGCGTCCAAAGCGCAATCGATACTATGTTCTGCCAGGAGTCTTTCGAACCGGGCCGTACGCAATTCGCCCTGCGTCACGATCCCCTGCTCGAAATCGTTCCACAACTGCTGGTTTATGCGCCTGTAACTGTCTACGATCGCATTCGTGCACTCCTGATGGATCTCGCCAAATACGCCGGCTAACGCAAACGCCTCCGATTGGGCATAGTCGTATAGCGTATCGTCCGCATCAAATAAAATAACGTTATATCGCAAGGCTGGGCCTCCTCTCTTGCTGCTTAACTTCAACCATTACCTTTCGCTACCCAGCATAACATTTTATTCATCCGGATTCATCGAACCATTGTCGGGTGTCGAAGTTAATCTGGATTGTCGGTTCAATTCCTGGATCCTCTGCCTTTGTTGATGATCTAGACGGTCTCTGTTACTCTTCACCAACTCCGTCAGACGCATGAAGATTAACAATAATATCGTAATGATTACACCTGCTGAGAACACCATCATTGCCCATTCGTCCACGCCTAAGAGCGTGATCAAAAGTAATTCCGTCACAATGAAGATTCCCGCTCCAAGGGCAAGCTGTTTCATTGGGCCTCCCTAATTTTCATCGCATAATTTATAGTGATGATACTGCTCCTGCTCAAGTTCGATCTCGCCGATATAGGCAAACCCGCACTTTTGGATTACTTTATTGGAAGCATGATTATGAACAACGGCGATTTGCGTTGAGTTCTCGCTCCCTTGTATTCCGGAACAAATAACGGATTAACGCCCGCACGGCTTGGGTGGCATATCCTTTATTGTAATACCGATTGGAGATTCCGTACATGATCTCTCGGTTAGGCGGGGGCAGCTCCTCCTTAGGACCGGTATTGCACCAGCCGATGCATTCCCCTGTTTCTTTCAAGACGATGGCTAACCGCAGACGCAGCTGCCCCACATCCCCGCCGTCTTGAACGGCTTGCAGGAACCGCCGATTCTCCGGCATTTCATAGTCGGTTAACCACTCTCGCCGCTGTTCCCTTGATACATCCCAGCCAGGCAGGAAATGTCTGATCTCCGGTTCGTGCGAGATCTTGCAGATCGCATCCAGATCCTCCAACAAATATTCCCGAAGGAAGATGTCCTCACATTCAATCGTAAAGGGCTTACCCTGGAATTCGATAGTTGTCTTGCTGTTCAATATAACCCCTGCCTTCATTCGCTCAATGATTCCTCGCCATGATCCATGTTATCAACTCATCGGTCCGTGTAAAAATGTAGTCGGGTTCCACCGCAAATTGTGCATTCTGAACGGTATCAAACCAATGCGCCCCGATGGTTAATACCTGAGCTGATTTGCCAGCCGCAATGTCGGCATCGCTGTCCCCGACAAAAACCACGTCCGATGTCCTCAGACCCAACAGCTGAACGGCTTTGAATATCCCTTCCGGGTCCGGTTTGGAACGTTCGACCTCATCTCCCGTAATGGTAGCTACAAAATACCCGTCCAGCTTCAGATTTCTTAAACATATATCCAGGCATCTTCTGCTCTTGCCCGTGATAATAACCATGGATATACGTAAATCCGACAGCTTCACAATTAGATCCTGTACGGCTTCCGATACCTGCACATGCTCTTGAAAATCCTGCTCAAACACTTCGTAATAATATTCTACGGCTTCATCAATATGGGCCGGATTTGAAAGATGATTGGCAATGATCTCTTCCTCCGTTGGCCCAAACGTCTGAACGATCTCGGCATCGGTCAACCGCTGGCCATCATATTTCAAGAAAACCGCCCGGAACGCTTTAAACGACAGCGGCAGCGTATCTGCTAAAGTACCATCGAAATCAAACAGCACCGCTTGTATGGTGTTCATCCCAAAGCTCCCCTTTCACCTCAGAATCCGACTGAACAACACGACTTGCTCAGACCAAATCCAGCCTCATCTGAATAGTAATCATTTTCCGATCGTCATCTAACGCTGTGATGCGGACATCGAACGGCTCGAACCCCAACTTATGATAAAAAACAAGCCCTCTGGAATTGGTATTATGACAGCTTAGATAAAAACGTTCCATATCGTATTTTTCTTTGGCGATGTCCATCATGGTACGCAACAGCTTCTGCGCTGCACCGAGTCCACGGTGCGACGGAGCAACAATGACATTGCCAAGCCACAACGATCCATCCGCATCTTCATAAAAATTCGCGTAGGCGACGACCTGCCCGGTGGATTCTTCAACGATAACCGTGGGATCAAAGCGGTTCTCAAGCAAACTCAGGATTTGATCCGGCGTCAAAGGGAATTCCGATCTCGGGCTCATGTAAAACAGTTCTTCCGGCGTTTGAGGAAAACTGCAAATCGCTTGCAAATCCTCGTCCCTCAGCGGCCTATGCGCATACATATCTTGAGGTCCTCCTTACTAAGCTATTCGGGCAATGTACATGCCTCTTCCGATCAAGCCTTGCATATCGTGCTCCACATCCAGTCCCGCTTCCCGAAATGCCCTGATCATCTCTTCTACGGTAAAAGACCCAACTTAGACAGCTTCATCTAAGTCCGGGTCCTCTGTGGCTGGCATCTTCCATGATTATACAACTGTTCATTCGATTGGGTAACCCCTGGATCCGTTAAGCGTGGATTCACCGGCACATACGCTACGGACGCTGCTTGTATCCTTCGATACGCTTATGTCTATACCAATAGGAATAGATCTCCCTGTACTGAAGACGATCGTACAAACGGTTTGCAGCAACATTGTTCTGGACCACTTGTAGATAACTGCTTGCGGCTCCATTCTTCTTGGCCCAATGCAGAATATGCAACAGTAACTGCTTTCCGAACCCGCGATTTCGGCATGCCGGAGCTGTAGCGAGATCAAATATGCCGACGACGCCTTGCTCTATTGCCCCGATTCCGCATGCCACAGGTTGACCACGATCATATAGGATGAAGAATCCGTATTGAATCACGGAATAGTTAAACAGCTTTCTTTTTACAGCCTTATATTTCTCGGATATTCCAGTTATCTCGGTCAGCACGCTCAGCCATTCATCCGTCAGCCGTTCTTCGATCTTAACCTCCTTATGCGTTGGAAGCTCCAGATGATCCAGATGATCTAACACCCTCAGACTGGTTGGATCGAGTATGGAATAACCTCTGGAATCCAACATACGGTCCAGCTCCTGCGGATTGAACGGGGTGATTTTAAATACGACGTCTAGCCCTGCCTTAACATATAATCGCTCGCATTCATGAATTTGGGCGTCAAGGTCTGTCGATGGATCCGTGTATAAGGCATTAATCGAGTTGGATCTCTTCGTATAACCGTCTGCAAAACGTAACAGCCACCCATGGTGTGTCAAGGTTTGAAGCGCCGGCCAAGCGTTTAAGGCAAGTTCTTCGATTCTCTTTCGCACGTATACCACTCCTACCGTATAATAGGAATTAATATACATCCATTTGTATTATTATTCAACCTAAATGATCTTCTTCATGTCTCCTGCACGCCACTCGATTCTGCTAATTCCTTGGATCTATCGGCGATACTAAACACAATGGGAACGTCCGTCATCCTTCTTCTCCATATCATATGGTCGACTCCGCTCCCCCAGTGATCTTGAAGGACGTAATCGGGTTCACCTAGTTTCTTCTTCCATATTTTCTGAGCACGCGTATATCCGCTATCCAAACAAAATTCCGTTATCCCCTTATTGAGGAGCGTAAGATACATGATATGAAGCATCAGACTGCCGATTCCCTGTTGCTGGTAATCAGGATGCACAAATACGGTTCCGATTTCAACTACGTCATGCAGGTCTCCATTGGAACCTTTCCGTATCAATGCATTGGACGGGCCAAACTCGATGCTGCTTACAACGCCGTTGTCTATAAGTCCGATCAGAAAATACCTCTGCTCTCCGTTCGTTGCAATATCCGCGTTCAAGCACCTAATCTTGCTGTCAATCTCCTGCTCGATGTCCTCCGATAAATCTGCCAAGCCTTCTTTGGCAAACGTATCGGTAATCACGAACCGGAAAAAATGCTCCATCGCTTTCATATCATTCCGATTCGGCCGCCTAATCTCTACATGAAACATGAGGAGTCCTCCTCCTATCGTCAATTACAAATAGACTCACCATTTTTGGGTGTGTTTGATAACATGGGCTTTTATTTCATCCTTTTGTTGATCCGTTAGCTGAACGGGTGTCCAAGAATGATCGTCGGGTATGTGGATGGTTAGAGGTGTTTCAAGCTCCTTTTCTTGGCTGCTGGAATCCTCGTTGGGTATATTCTTCCATCGTTTATGACTCTGATCATACACCCTGGTTTTTATAAACTTCCCTTCGCTATCGTAATAGTCTTCAATCGCTCGTATACGCGACAGCGTGGCTCCTTGATTATCTTCATGATTGGTTATCGAATTCACTTTTTTATAACCTGAAGGCATGTTGAGTCCATCTGCAGTTATCATCATCTCTTCAACGATAAAAGCCTCAATGTGCTCTACCCGCTCCCCTCCATTCTGACAAGAGCATAATGCCAACACGATCCATAGGATGCAGATCCACGAACCCGTTTGTCGTATGTATTTCAGTAACACGCCTAACCTCCTTGTACATGGATCCCTTCCGGAGCCAATAATATGCTCAACTCCGCAGCCGTGTTCTGTACGAACCTCTCCACTTTATCCAAAGTAAAATAAATCAGTTCAATCTTCGGCTCATTACCTTCCTCCAACAACCATTCTAGTTTAAACTTTCGATACTGCTCCACCTCGGACTTGTCAACAAACGGGTCCAGTGCATGCCCGATCGAATCCTTAAGTTTATTCAGTACGGAACCTGCCCATTGCTGAGATCGTATAATTTCGAACTCAAGCTGGCTGACCTCCTGGTTATAGGTAAATCTCAAGCTTTCTTTGTCAGCTTTATTTTCTTTTTTATAATCAGCGTACAGCGTCTGCACCCACCTTAAATCCGTGTAGATATGAGCAAAATAACCGTATACAAACTCAATCCACTCTTTTCCCGGCTTCTGTGCTACATAAAACAAATAATTCTCCCTGATTCGATTGCTATCCGGCAACATACCTTCACTTACCAGATGCGTGATCCCTTTTTGTTCTCTCGTTATGTTGCCCCTGACATGGACGGCATCGGGAGCGATGCTCCCAAGCAACAAACTCGGTGTCGGTTCCGGCGTACCCAGCTGCTGGGCAATCGCAAAATGGACCATGGGCCATGGCATTTTTCATACACCTCCGTCATCATTTTTGGGTAATTCCTGTACTCGACCATTCGTTAATTCCAAAAACACAAAAACTCAGACCCTTCGTACATGGAATCTCAAGTCCCAGTCTTGATATTGTCATGATGAAACGAGATGAATAAGTGCAGAGACTCTCTTCCACAAGATTTACTCCATACGTTCGTTACGGAGCACCATGTGAAGGTGGTCTTCCCATACACCGTTTATCTTCAGGTATTTGATCGCCAGCCCTTCCTCATAGAAGCCCAGTCGTTTCACTACGTTCATCGAAGCTTTGTTTCTCGGCATGATGTTGGCTTCCAAACGGTGCAGCTCCAGCGTATCAAAGCAATAGCTCACCACGGCGCTCAGGGCTTCGGTCATATACCCTTTTCCCGTATGAGATTGCGCCAGCTTATACCCGACATGAGCCGATTGAAAAACACCCCGCACGATATTGCTGATCGCAATCGAGCCGATCATTTCATCGTTTTGATGCAGCCACACTTTAAGCAAGGAACCGTCAGCGATGCTTCGACTTTCCGCTGCCAGAATCTCAGCCTGTTTCTCCAGGGTATAAAACTCCGCTTCCCTGGCAGGCTCCCAAATCTTCCAAAACTGATCGTTCCTGACGATAAAATCCAACACATCCGCTGCCCGTTCCCGATCCACGGTTTTCAACTGCAGACGTGAAGTTTGTAGCGTTATGGACATGCGAAGCTCCCCCCTGAACAGCTTTAAACTAAAAATTGCAACACCATATCAGTCCCTTGGGATATCATGCTTTAGCATGGTTCGTGTAATTCCGCGGGCTTCCCCCTCAGGAGTCAATCGGTATTCAAACTGCATAATCGTATCATGGGCAAAATAAATATACTCTACTTCAGGCTCGTCTTTGAATACCACGACGGCATAAAAAGGAGGCAGCTTAACGCCCCAGATGCCTTGGACCGACTGGATTTCATCCTGCGTATAATGTTCTTCTTCAAGCAGGTAGGTCTTCACCTTCTTGGCATAGATCATTTTGTTGGCTTGAACATACACAAAGGGAGACAGGAGCACAAGCACCAGCAAAACCAACAATGCGATTTTAATTTTCTTCATTGGATTCCCTGTTGTTTTCATAGCATAAAATGACGCCTGACCTCTTCGTAGTTCTCCTGAACACTTCGGCTCCCATCCACGAATATCACCTTGAATCCGCGGTCCATGGCATCCTTGGCCACGTATCTCGCAAAACCGATATCCCGGTCCATCCAGTTTCGAAACGCGGCGCCAGGATCATCGCATGATTCCAAAATTTCGTGGATCCATTCCCGTTTGGCATAATGCTCCTTCTGGAATGCCGGAACCGGGACGATCCATATCGCATGATGGGGGCTGGGTACCAGGTGCTCGACTTTCTCCGGTAATAGAGCCGCACCTTCAACGATGGTGGGGCTCGTGTTCGGCAGGGCCGAAACATCATCCATAATCATGCCAAATTCCTCGCGGTAAAACTCCAATTCTTCCTCAACCTGCTGCTCCACCGGACGCGACCACAATGCATTCCAGGACATATCCTTCAATCGGGACATGGTGGGGTGCTCCGACGGATGGCATTTGGTCACATGCTTCTCGTTGAATAGATCGCATTGATAATAGGTGCAGCTGTAATCCTTCGCCAATTTTTCGGCAATCGTCGACTTGCCCGAGCAGGGGGAGCCTCCGATCCAGTATACATGGGAGTAGTCATTTTTCTCGCTCAACAAAAGTATCACGCCCCTCTGTCGCCATCTCTTCTTAACTCGTTTCGAATGTCCAGCAACACGTTCCAAATTGCCCTCAAATATACCACAACGAACAAAAAGCCCACAACTAGTATCAGTGCGACCATATCCATGTTTACTCCCCACCTTTACTCTGCGACCGGGCATCCCGTCGACCTAAGATTTACGGATCCTATGCTCTGGAAGCACATGGTTACGCAACTTGATCCCATCATTAATTATAACTGTCTTTTCTGCGACAAAGTTACGCTATCCTTGCATTCTACCAGCTGTCCTAAACAACAAAAAGAACCGGTTCAAAACCCGGTTCTTTCATTTAAGCCTATGATGCTTACTACTCTCCCTGAGCCTAGCCCACCACGGCATCCAGTTCGGACTCGTTCCGTTCATGCTCAGGTACCAGCACCTCTACCACGACCCTGGTCGGCACGCAAATAATCTGTTGATAAGGTTCCGAGATAAAACCCATGTCCAGCGCGATTCGCTTCGGAGCATCCGAATATATCATCTGGATCCCGTAGTCATAAACTTTCAATGTATTGTGTCCAAACTTGGTCTTAATGTCGATGATGCGTTCGTCCCCGTTCAGCGGGACGGTTTCGTATTCTTTGCCATTCACCGTGATCAGCGCCTGCAGCTGACCCTGCTGATATTCCACGTGGCTATGCTTCCACCATTGCAGCCCCGTAAAGGATCCAAGGATCAGGATGATGGCGAACAAAATCATATCCCCGCGTCTTATTCTGGACAAGATGCTCCCTCCCGACGTGCAAAGTCTTCGGAACCCAAGTATGAACGATACTCGAAGCCATGGAAATGAATTTTGTCACATTCGTTATCCGGGTTAAACGGCTTGTACAAAATGAAAGGGCACCTTTTCTTTTGTCCATTGAGTCCGGAATCAGCATCCGTTATGATGTTCTTATCGAGAATGATTATCATTATCGAATAATTGAATACCATTGTGGAGGAGAAATCATGAAACCTGCAAAAAAATTACCCGTAACCATCAGCATCCTAACGTTGATGAGCCTCACGCTGATGGCTTGCAATGGAACCGGTGCTACCGATTCCGTAACGCAGCAAACGGCTGCCACGGCCACTCAACCTTCCACCGGCTCTAACGAATCACCTCCATCCGATGCAGGCTCGGAAGCTGCCAAACGTTCCTATACGGATTATAAAGGGCACACAGTTGAGATACCCGCATCGCCGAATCGCATCATATTTTCCGGGGAAACCTTCAGTGATTTGCTGGCATTGGACGTTAAAGCTGTCGGTACCGATATGAACCGGATGAAAGGGTCGGTCTTCGAAGATCAAATACAACATGTCGAAGATATTGGTTTTCCTACCAGCTTGGAGAAGGTGCTCGCCCTCAATCCTGATCTGATTATAGTGGCGAATCCGGACGAAACGGCTTACGAACAGCTGTCCAAGATTGCACCAACGCTTATGTTTGACACCTTTGCTGTGGGATACACGGATGAGTAATACTTCAGTCGCCGTTACCGCCAGATCACGGGGATGTCGCCAAAGCAATACGCCCGACCACATGGACGTCAGCAAGCGCGTAAAAGACTGGACCGGACATGAAGTCGATATCCCCTTGGTACCCCGACGGATTCTGTATTACGGCGAGACTTTCGGCGATCTGCTTGCGATCGGGATGCAGCCGATGGGCAAACACACCTTTAAAGCCCATAACCCAAAGTCCGATAGGCAGTATGTTTTTGAAATCAGCCATCAGAAGAATTCCATTAAAACCTTGGAATGGAAACCGGATTTGATTATATTGGCGCATGCCGATGAAAAAGAGTATCGGTGGTTTTCAAGAATCGCGCCTACCGTCACATTCAATTCATTCGCTCCTCTCGCCCACCGCTTGCACACGCTTGGCGATTGGCTTGGAAGGACCTGCGAGGCAGAGCAATGGTTGGCATGGTACCGGGCCAAGTCGGAAGAGATGTGGAGGGAACTTCAGCGAGCGATTAAGCCTGGCGAAACGGCAACCGTCCTCGTTTTTGACCATGGGTCCCGTCTCTTCGTTATGGGAATGTCCGGCTTATCGACGGGGCTGTACCACACCCATGGTTTTCAGCCGACGGAACCTGTCCGTACGGTTTTGAGCGACGGGATGGGTTATAAGGAAATATCGGCTGAGGATCTGCCCGCATATGCCGGCGATCGTATCTTTATGCTTCTTCCCGGCAACCCCATATCCAAGCAAGCAGCGGAAAACTTGATGGAATCCTCGATTTGGCACAACCTGCCAGCTGTCCAAAACGGCCTTGTTCATATGCTGGAAGCCGATTGTTGGAATTACGGGGATGCACATACGCTGGTAAAGCTGCTGAATCTGCTGCCTGAACTATTGTCCCCACCCATTTCATAACAATTATTCTATGCATGCCTCATTCTTCGATCAATACATTTCCGTTGATCGGCATGCACAGATTACATACCGCCCATAGACTCTGGCCCCCTGGTAACACCAGTCCCGTCCGACATAAGGATGTACGTATTGCGAGATGCAATCCTGACACTTGGCCCGATGTCCCACCGGATCGCTTGTATACCACCACCCGGAAGGATACGGACATAAGCCCTTGCAATCATTGATTACCGTCTTGGGTGTACAAATGATATAATCGGACGGGCAGGAGGCATCTGCGCCGCAGCCCATGCAATATTGTCCGTGCGGAGGTCTGCAGGGCCCCGCGGCAAACGCGTGTTTGAGGATATCGTCATCGTTGGGACGGACCAACACTTTGGCGAGCGCCTCGGCCGTTCTTTGCGCGAATTTATTCAGGAGCGTCTTACGGTTCATTTTCCGGGTAACCCGGCTGATCAGCACCTGCGTCTCTTCGTCCTTGCTTTCCGGCTTCCTCCACATGCTCTCACCTCTTCTTAGGAAACTCTTGATGCTTTCGCATACGCTTCAAGCTGCTCCCGGCTGTTGACCAGACCCTTATGCCTAATGATGCCGTTTGCATCCACCGCGTAGGCGTAAGGCGTGACCTGTACATCCAAGTGATTTGCGAACTCCGAGCTTACGATTAGCACCTCATCATCATATGCTATTTTGCGGACATAATCCGAAGCCAAATCCGCGGACGAAAATAACAGCAGGAGCGGTTTCACGTTATTCATCATGGCGATCCGCTGAAAATCCGGCAGGATCTCGGCGCATTCCTTGCACGTCGGGGATCCGAACAGCATGAGGGATGGCGTGCCAATCAGCTCGTTGGTGGACCACGCCGCTCCTTGCAAGGTTGTCGTTGTGGCTCCAGGCATTTTGCTGCCGACCGGGATACCGGACTGATTCACTCCTCTTGCGGTACCCATCACCATGATTCCGAGCTGCCGGAACAGGACCAAGTTCAGAATCACCAAAGGCACGACCAAAATCCACAGTATGGCATATGAGATCCAGAAGAACGTGTTCATCGCGGCCTCCCCTACCTTCTTTTTATCTTTGAAATATGCGGTGCGGCAATTTCACGGTATATTCGGATCGCGTGTAAGGCATCCGGAACCCCTACAACAACAAACAGCGCAAGCAGTAATATCATGCCTTCCATAAGAAGACCCGTTACTGTGAACGACTGATGAAACGCAAGCCTTGCGGTATAGCTGCAAACCAATCCCGCGAAGCCCATCGCCAGATTAAACCCTATCAACGGCAGCCCCAGCCTGGAGCTGATCTGAGGCCCGAAGCAGCCGCAGTCCACCTTTCCTTTTTTACGAATAAAATAAGCCACGCCCAGTCCTTGAATGAAATAGAGCAAGGAAATGCCTAGGAAGCTGATCAACGACGGAAAGCTGTATACCAAGGTCACCGTCAAAATTTGCAGAAGAATGAGCAGCAAATGCAGCCGGGCGCCCCCGGGAAATGGATCCGGATCACCGAAGGAACGGGCCCAGACATAACTTGCCACCGACAATAGCATGGGAAGCGTATCGGATATCGCGAGAACATCGTACATGGACCTGTATGCTCCTTTTTGGCTTCATCAGATGATGATGCAGATGATGGCTCCCATGATCAGCAGCATGGAAACCGCCAGCCGCACCGCGGTCAGCAGCGTGAAGCTGTATACTCTTCTTTTAAGCATGCGGTAGACGATGGACCGGATCAGCGGAAGGCTGAACACGGTGCCTCGAACCATTCCAAACGTCGCACCTGCCAGCAGGCTCAACCACCAGGGAGCCGCAAACAAGGAAACCACGATGTAGGCATGAAAGAGGACGCCCACTTGCAGCGTGATGAAACCCAAGCCCAGAATCAGGCCCCATAACGCCGCGGATCGATACCCTGCAGCCTTGATCCATTCCGAGGGAACGATGAAATTGCCGGAGGGCAGGATCCCCGTTTTTTGAATCAACTCCAAGACCAGAAACACGACCAACAGCACAACGATGACGTAGTTTTGATATAAGCCCGCGGGGGTTAATTTCAGCACATAATTGATGCCCCCGACCGCAAGCCCCGTTACGGTACCGCCAAGGGTACAGGTCACGATATAGACCAAAGCATATTTGAATTTACTGACCTTCGTGCTGTCCAGGCTGCCTAGCACGTTCAGTCCGCAGGTGGTATCCACGCTGGCCACTGCGGCACCGACCGCAAACATAAAGAGCAGCATCGTCAACAAGCCATGCCACCTCCCCACACTCCCGTTAAATGAATCATTAACACTTCATCTTATGAACGACAGCCTGTCGATTATTTGCACGAATCTCCGACGGCTTGGGCATGTTTGCCCGTGGCTATCTTATCCAGAAAAAAAGAAACCGTCCATGGATGATCTCCATGGACGGCTGAATCCCTGCGTGCCTTTTTGAACGTTTTCCCGTATGGATCACGCAACCTTATGATACTCCGATACGTCAACCTCCAACGGCATTTCGGCTGCGCGTGCTTTTTGCGCCGCTTTAAAAAATACAATGACCAATACGGCGCTGATAACGGCACCCAGGATATACGAGACATTCATGGACTGCCTGAACCCGATCTCGGCGTTTAGAATGTACGCCGTTGTAGTGTAAAGCATGAACGCACCGGGGATCAGAGCAACCCAGTAATTTTTACGGGCGATAAACAGATACATTGCACTTACAAACAAAGCAATGACGGCAGTGGCTTGATTCGCCCAAGAAAAATATCTCCAAAGGATATTAAAGTCAATTTGCGTCAAAGCAATCGAAATTAAAAATAAAGGAACTGCAATGATGAGGCGCCGTTTCATGCTAAATTGGGGTAGCTTGATATAATCGGCAATAATCATCCGTGCACTTCGGAATGCCGTATCTCCCGAGGTAATCGGCAGCACGATAACTCCTAAAACAGCCAGCGTGCCCACAACGGCGCCTAACGTCACCTTAGCGACCTCGCTTACTACAAGACCCGTTCCGCCAGTAGCAAGAAGCTCGTTCAAACCATTGGAGCCCTGGAACAAACTCATGGCCGCTGCGGCCCATACCATGGCGATAATTCCCTCAGCAATCATCATTCCATAGAAGATTTTCCGTCCCTGCTTCTCGGTCTGCGTCGTACGGGAAATAATCGGTGTCTGGGTTGCATGGAATCCGGACAAGGCACCACAAGTAATCGTCAGAAACAGCAGCGGGAAGATTGGCATTTGGTCCGGATGGAGGTTCGCTAAGGTTAATTCCGGTATCGGTACCTGCTGAATGATTAACATCCCGCCGACACCAAGAGATGCTATGAGTAACAGGGCTCCGAATATCGGGTAAAAGCGGCCGATGATTTTATCAATCGGAAGCAGCGTAGCCAGAATGTAGTAGGCGAAAATGACCAAGGTGATCATTACCAAGCTGACTTTTCCGTTCATTAGATTGTGGAGCAAGCTGGCTGGTGAGGTAACAAAGACCGTGCCCACCAAAATCAGCAGCAGTATCGCGAAAGCGTTTACAACGTGCTTCATCACTTTTCCCAGAAACTTGCCCGCAAGCTCTGGCAGATGGGCGCCGCGGTTGCGAATCGAGATCATTCCGGTTAAATAATCATGCACCGCACCGGCAAAAATACACCCCAGCACGATCCAAATAAAAGCAACCGGACCGTAGAGCGCTCCCATTATAGGACCAAAGATGGGCCCTACTCCAGCTATATTGAGGAGCTGAATAAGCGAGTTTTTGTTCGAGCTCATGGGAAGGTAATCGACGCCATCCTGATTGACATAAGCGGGAGTGGCCCGTTCTTCTTTAACTCCGAACATTTTTTCGATGTATTTTCCATAGGTGAAATATCCAACTACCAGCATAATGATCGATATGATGAAGGTGTACATGCCTTCGCCCCCTTAACTGAAATCGCTTACATTCATTATAGTAAATGATGCAGGCCCCTGGGGGTTTTTGAGCTGACACGTCGATTTGGCGCATTAAGATGTTAAAAAATAAGGTTATTCTGTATGCCGCGTGCCACTCATCTTGCCATAATCGGGAAAAAACATCCTCATGACTTGTCCCGAACTATAGCTCCAGAGCTTCTCGAAATGCCTTTGCATAATTTCGGCTTACGGCGAGTTTGTCGCTGCATCCCTTCAATTCAAGCTGAAATGCGCCATTAAACCATGGAACCAGGCTTTTGACGTAATCAAGGTGCACGACATAGCTTTTATGAATTCGAAAGAACGGATACTGCCGAAGCTTTGCCTCCAGCTCCTTCAGTGGAGTCTTTACATGGTATTCCTTATTGGCCGTGACAATCTTGGAGTATGCATCCTCGCGCGAAATATAGATAATATCATCGGGGGCGATGAATGCAATTTCCCCATCCGCTTCCAGCGAGAGCTTTCCGCAAGATTTGGCCGGAACCGGCAATGCAATTTCATCCTTCCGTAATGACTGCTCAAGACGCCTCACCGTCTCCGCCAGTCGTTCTTCGTCTATGGGCTTTAACAAGTAGTCCAGTGCTTCAAACCGGAAAGCCTCTACTCCGAATTGAGGGTATGCCGTAGCAAACACGATTTTCGGAGGGAGCTTTAACCCGATTAATGCGCTCGCAGCTTCAAGGCCGTTCATCAAGGGCATTTCGACATCAAGAAAAACGGCTTCCGGTTTCAACTGTAAGGTTTTTAACACCGCCTGTTCACCCGAGTCCGCTTCGCCAACGATCTCTAATGCAGGATGCTGCTTTAACAAATATTTAAGCTCCTCGCGGCTGTATCGTTCATCGTCTACGATGAGTGTTCGAATTCGTTCGCTCATGGTTTGAAAATCCCTGCCTTCATGAATGGAGTATTACCTTTTTACAGCAGCTGGAATCTGAAATTTGATTTCGGTTCCTTCCGCTTGATTACTATTGATGTTTAATGATGCTTCCTGTCCATACATCAAGGTTAATCTTCTGTTCACATTATACACGGCCATTCCAGTGCCCGAAGACGAATCGAGCATTTGACGGCCCAAGTGCCGAAGCCGTTCTGGAGTTATGCCCTCGCCGTTATCTCGGATGGTCACGGACACCCCCCAGTCAGGATGACCCTGTACGAGGATATGAATGACGCAATTGTCCGTTTTGTTCCTGAAACCGTGTCGTATGCTGTTCTCCACTAACGGCTGTAAGGTCAGCGGCGGCACTAGCGCTTTCAGCGCAGGTTCCTCTACCTCATATCGAATGTGCAGTTTATCCTCGAATCGGGTTTGTTCAATGCTCATATAAGAGCGTATATGTTGAAGCTCATCCTGAAGCGTTGACTTCTCGGCTGTAGCCGCCGACAAATTCTGCCGAATATAATCCGAGAGACTTCGCAACAGATTTCTTGCCTTCACCGCATCAATCCGTGTCAAGGATAGGATGGTGTTTAATGCATTAAACAAAAAATGCGGGTGAATTTGAGCTTGAAGCGTTTTGATTTCTGCTTCCTTGGCAAGCTCCTTGGTTTCCGCCAACTGGGCCGCCTCCAGCTGGTAGCTTAACAACATCGTTAGACCTGACATCAGCTCTGTTGTCACGTGGGTAATATCTCTCGAATTCTTAAAATAAAATTTAAGGGTCCCTACAGTCTGCCCCCCTTGTTTCAAAGGTCCGATGACGGCCGCTCCCAGCGGACAATCCGGCTCCTGGCACTGAATGCGCTTCCGATCCACGATCAATTGCTCCCCTTGTTCAATTACCCGTCGCGTCACTTCGGTTTGAAGCGGACGGCCTGGCGCATGATGATCATCCCCCGTTCCGACATGGGCCAGAATCATTCGATCATTCGTAATGGCAACCGCCGTGGCATTGACTTCCTCGAATAATATTCGGCACACCCCTTCAGCAGATTTCGCATTCATACCCTGGCGCATGTATCCAATGGTCCTGCGAGCTATACGAAGAGAAGCTTGGGCCTGTTGGGCCGCTGCCTTCTCCTCTTCGTTTAATACGGATCGGATGATGAGCAGAAACAATGCACAACCGATCCCATTGGCCACAATCATCGGAACTCCAATATATCCGACCAAAGATATTGCCTGTTCGAATGGTCTGGACAAGAGCAGTATGATCAGCATTTGAAGAGTTTCAGCCAATGCGCCCATGATCAGCGCAGCGGAAAAGCGAACGCGCTCATTTTTTCTATGAAACAAGCTGGCCAGAAGGCCTGCTAATATGGTTGCGAGCCCACACGCCAAACTCGTAAATCCCCCTAACGTAAAACGGTGGAGCCCTGCGATCAATCCCGCACCCAATCCGATCCTGTAGCCTCCGAACAGCCCCGCCATGACGACGCCGACAACCCTTGAGTTCGCAATCGCTTCGTCTGCGGAAACCTGCACCATCCATTTATCGACTTCCAGGGAGTCGGTGCTGACCGTAATTCCGGTGTATGTCCCGATAATACCCAAAACCCCAAAAACTAGCATGGCTTGCATCTGCTGCACAGGTGACAGCTTGTCCTGGCTTATCATCGTCCGGAAGAACCTTAGCCGGGTTACGATAAATGCAATCGTCACAATAATTCCGATCCGCTCGGTCATCGTAATAAGCAGTTCAAACACGGCATCACCCCGTAATCCATCATTAGTTAAGTACTCATCTCGCTTCTAGCATTAAACCTGGCGATCCATATTAAAGTATCATGTCTAAAGCCCAAAAAACAAGAAACCTTCGACTGCAATTCCATTTGCAATCGAAGGCTATTCCCATAAGACGCTCATTTAGCTTGAGGATGGTGCTCCATCTACATGTAACTTGAAACTAAACAGGCTTTCTCCACTCCATATAAATCCGGTCATTGAAGCCTTTCTCATCCGAGTCATTCTCGGATATACGCTTAAACTCCCGAAATCCTAATTTTTGATATAATCGAAGCGCGGTTTGGTTGCTGTCCGTCACTTCTAGTACGTAACGCCTGTATGGCAGCTCCGTCATGACGTGTTTCATCAAAGCGGTTGAAACGCCTTTGCCGCGTGCTTTTTCGGTTGTGGCCACGCATTCGATATATCCGGTCTCGTCATCATAGGGCAATGCCGGGTTGAATTCGTTCTTCATGACGTTATATGCAAGCTCTCCCGTCTTGTCTCCAAAAGCATCCTGAAGCGGGGCTAACGCGACCGGCATGGCCCGCTGCCCATTATGGGAACAAGCCAAGATTCCGATTATGATTCCCTGAACCTCCGCCACATAAAATACCTCCGGGCTGAACAGCGTCCGGAAGGCGTTCTCCAGCATGTTCCGGTCTCGGGTGAAATAAGACAACTCCTTATAATACCCGTTAACAAACACCTCGGACACTTCGCCGCGAACATCGCGTTCGTAATCGGCCATGCTTCGAACCGTGATCGAACACATCGTGATTACCTCCTGTCAAAAATGTAGTCTGCGCTTCATTTCCTTGCGGAATCCCTTGTCTGCAATCAGGCACATCCCGCCGAATGTCAGCAAGGCGTACACCGCCGCAGCTACGGCTGTCCATAGTACGTGCGACATGCCAACGGCATACAGCAATAAGGGAACGATACCAAGAAGGATCAGTGTTAATAAGTAACCTGCGAACTCCCGCCAACCCATTTTTCGCGAACAGCATATGACGGTAATGAGCAATGTTGCCGCCATCATCAGGAACGGAATGACATAACCGGTCGACCAGTAAGACGTCCCCGACGCCAAGTTGATCCACAGCAGCATACCGGACAGCCCAAGCAGCTGAACGATAATTTTGCCGCCGAGATGCGACCCGGACATCAGGGTGTGCCTGATGGACAACCACACATACAGCACGCAGGGCATGAGGGTTAAACTCCACCATACCTCGCGATTCCCAAGCAGGTTAATCAGGACGGATATCCCCATGACGGATACGGCAAGAAAGGTAAGCCACTTGGATACAAGACTGCTGCTCGCATGCTGCTCCTCGGCAGCCTCGTAGACGGGATACCATGAATTACTTACGAGGTGCTTATCATCTTTACCTTGCACACTCCTTCGGCATAAGGGACACGCTTGATGCGCCGGATCTACGGATACGCCACAGCTTTCGCATCTCATGCGCCCATCCCCCAATCATTGCTGACAATCGTAATGTCCAATTCGCTCAGGCTGGCAAGCTGGCGAAAAAAGCGCATGATCACATCGCTTTCGACGATATTTCGGGCAAACGTGATGGTGAGCTGATCGTTGATCGAGCTGACGGCACAGTTCATGGGACTTTTGGCTGTGGGATACATCGTGGTTTCCATCGCCTCGATATGGGATGCCATGCTCGCTGGAATGTCGACCCGGCCTAGGTTGGTAAGCGTAAGCGTTTTGGCTTCTTCCCCGAAATGGTCGAAGCCGTAACGGATTGCCAGATCCTTTAATTTTAGCGGCGTGAAGCGGGAAAACAGGTTTTTTTCGTACTTCATGCTGCCGGCCATCGCTTGGCTTAAATAAGACTTGGTCGTTTTCTCTTTCATCTGTGCATGAACGATTTCGAGCACCTGCTCGAATGTCATGCCTTCCTTTAGTTGCACGCCAATGTTGATGACCGCAAAAAAGTTGCGGAGGCTGCTGGAAGGAAAGATTTTTCGCAGGTTCACCGGCATGCTGATCACGATCGGCCGGTTATCGTTATTGAAAGGCAGTGTGGTATCGTAAACCGCCATAATCAAAATTGCCGTCAGGTAAGCGGTAAGGGTTACTCCCTTCTGCTTGGCTGCCGCATTCAGCCGCGATGCGTGAACCATCCCGTGTATGACGTTGTGTCCATAAGGCGAGAAACGGGTGCCCGGAATCTGAAGTGCATCCGGCATCCTGGCATCGGGTGTGGCCGAAATATAATGCGCTTGAAAGCTATCTTGAGCTTCAGCATAACGGGCAAATGAAGCGGGCGGCAGAATCAGGCCTTCCTTGTCCTCCACGTCCTCGCCGAGCAGAGTTAAATACTGGAATGCCAAGGTTTTGAGGAACTCCAATGCCCCTCCCCCGTCCGTTAAAGCATGAAAAATCTCCACGCTGATCTTGCTGCCGTAATACAGAACCCTCACCAAGCTTCCGTTCTCATGCGAAAGAGTGACGGGGGCGCAGGGATAGGCGGATTCCGGCTCCACCATCAAGCGTGTCTCCTTCTCCCGCAGAAATTTCCAGAACAGTCCATTTCTTAGCTCGACATTCAATAGAGGGAATCTCTTAATTACACTATCGAGCGCCTCTTGCAAAACCGTTGGTTTCACCCGGCTTGTCAGCATAATCGACAGCCGGTAGGTAGATGAATTCTCCCTCCCCGCAACCGCGGGGAACAGCTTTCCCGCGTGGTCAAGTTTATACCATTCTTCCATGTACGTTCTCCCCGTTTCTTCATGTTCTCCCGTTTAAACAGCATACCGGTCTACTATATGGATACATCGCCCTTATACTCAACCTTCGACCGCAGCCGATACCAAGACCGCGTTCCCCTCTTCATGTGGCTGTCTCCGATCTCCCATCGAAAATCGCTTCCTTAAAGAGGATCGGGTATGAATCAACTTCATCGGTACGAGCAATTCGGTTCTTCGATCGATGCGGCTCTTACCCTCCGGGTGCATCACGGACAACAGCATGCGCAGATAGGAAGTGGTCAGCTTCTGGAACAGATCCGGTTTCATTGCTTGATGCTCAAAACCAAGCCCATGCGTTAATCCCCGGTGAAGCAGCGTAATCCCGACCAATGCGTTAACCTCGCTGAACTCGGACTGGCTTTCATAAGCCCGGCTAATCTGCTGCATGGATTTTCTTCCAAGCCTCGCAATCTTCAGGGCCGCGCGGTCCGGCCCTTCTGCTCGAATGAGCTTCAGAATCGTCTCATTATCCAAATGAAGCTCGCCTACCAGATCCCCATCCTGAATGACCGTGGAATCCTCGCAGACGATGCGCTCCCCTCGATGCTTCTTGATCATGACCGTGCATATGCCAAAGCGCGAGATATGCGAGCTGCGGAATCTGGAAATAAAGCTGAAGAAACGTTCCCATATCATCCATGTGCTTTGCATGAAGGTTTTAAGTGATTTTTGCAGCAGATCCAACACCCCATTTTTTGATGAATATTACGTTCAATCATTAGTCAGGAAAAAATCGTTACTCACATCTTAATGGAGATCTGCGCAGGTTCACACCGCCTAAGGTATAGAGTTTTACTCGGTCTCAGGGCGGAGGCCCGTTTAAAACTGCTCGTGTCGATTGAATGAACACTCATTCGAACACAACAAAAATAACCTGACACATGCCAGGATCGGTTCTAATCGATTATTTTCGTAATATTAAAAAAGTAAGCGCTTTAATTTTGTAAAACATAGTATTTTTAGGCTCTTCAGATCATGATGGCTGCCGTTGAGTCCATTTGGTTTACATCAAACTGACAAGGATGTGACTAAGATGATGCTTTCACATTTACGAAGGTGCGGGCTTTTGTTTCTGGCGGCCGTTCTGTTTACTACACTCTGTGTTCCATTACCGCAGGCTAAAGCGGCAGCGTTCATTACGATTGACTCCCATCAGGACGGGCAAGCACTGCAGCCGGGAGTAACGGAGTTATTCGGAACCTATTCCAGGGTGTATGAGCTTCAACTCATCGTGAACGGCGAGTTCGTAACGGATGTTCAGATGGAGGATCCAAACGGCGATGACAGCGGAAACTGGTCCTATAAACTCGACACAAGCCGACTTGACGGCCCCGTCGAAATGGTCCTGAAAGGCAATGACGCGATAACGCGTTATGGCATCTGGTCTCCTTGGATTCACTTGATCACCGATAATCCTGCAGCTCATACACCGGAAGTGGAGATTACTAGCCCTGCCGAGTCTACGCTGCAGCGCAACAAAATGAAAATCAACGTATCCGCAGAAGGCAAAAATCCGATTGCGCTGGTTGAGCTCCGCATCGACGGCGGCGACTGGCTGCAGATTCCCCCTGCCAAGAACGGATATTCATATACATTGGATTTACGTCAATTCCCTCGCCAAGTTCACAGTCTCGAGGCAAGGGCAACCGATACACGCGGCAATACAGGTTATAGTCTAACGGTCTATGCAAGAACCGGGGGACAGACGTCGGCTCAGCAAGATCAGGATTTCGTAACGGTTACGAATACCGTTTATATGGCGGATGATCATATCAACCCACCTCTCGCTAATGGAATGGATGATGTTTACAATCCCTCGGCGACGAATCCTGAGACGGTGACCAGCAGCACTTATGGCCTGGAACCACTGCCGGATCAGGATCGTGCGATCTGGATCTGGGAAAATGCCTCCTATCCCCTGGTCCTGAATCCGAATTCCCGAGCCGTCCTCTCTTCCATGGCGAAGGATGTTACGACTTTCCATCAACGTCCCATCACGACGCTCTATTTGGCTGTGGGGCAATATAACGGAGCAAAAATGCTGGAGGATTACCGAAGCGAAGTCCAACAGTTCGTCGAGTGGGCTCACGCCGAGGGTTTTTATGTTCAAGCCTTAATCGCCGGGGGCACCGTCCCGCCTTACTTCGGAGCCTACAGCCGATATCAAACTCACGCCGTGCGGGAGTTTGAGCAAATCCTGAATTACAACCTGGCTTCCGGCGAATCCGCTCGCTTCGACGGCGTGAACGTGGATACCGAGCCGTATATCCTGCCGGACTTCAAAACCGCAAAGCCATCCGTCCAGATTCAGTATCTGGATATGCTGCAGCTGCTCATGGAACGCAAACAAGCATCGGGACTCACCTTGTCGGTTGGCGCAGCGATCCCGAGATGGTATGACACTTCGGCCGATGCGAGCAATATCCCGTGGAACGGGCAAACCAAATGGCTGTCTGAACACATTCAGGATACCGCCGATTACATCTCGATCATGAATTACCGCGATCAGGCGGATGGCAGTGCAGGCATTATCGCGCAAGCGCTGAATGAGCTGACCTACGCCAATCTGATCGGCAAGCCGAAGTCGGTTGTGATCGGTGTCGAGACAAAGGACATCGCGGATGGCGGGGACCCCGAAACCATCAGCTTCCATGAAGAAGGACGAATTTATATGGAGTCGGAGTTAAACAAGGTGTACGACGCTGTTCAGCATGACCCGGCGTTTGGAGGCATTGCCCTCCACCACTACTCCTCGATCTTGGATTTTCCAAGCGAATGGGGACCCGGCGGCTATGCCTGGCAGCCTCCTGCCGACCATGAACCGCCAAGCGCGGTCAGCGGAGCGGCAGCTATCGCATTTGATTATCAACGGATCAATGTAACCTACGAAATGGCAATGGATAACAGTGCCGTAAATGCATACCGGATCTATCGTGGGACCGAAGCCGGGTTTGAGATCGGACCCGCTACTTACGCCGGAACCTCGAAAGGACTTTCTTATAAAGATACAGGGCTGCTGCCGGACACCACCTATTATTACAAAATCACTGCGGTCGATATCAGCGGCAATGAAGGAGCTCCCAGTTTGGCTGCATCCGCAACGACGATGCCGTCTGCGATGAAACCGATGGTGATCGACCAGATGAACATCACTTACACCGCCGGCATCGCCAAAGTCACTTTTAAGATGGTCGATATGGAGACAAGAATGCCTGTTGCGGCCAAGATCAGCGGACGATTCACCCATATGGCAGGCAAATACGTTACGGCCGCAACGAGTGCGGAAGGCATATTCCAATCGCAGTCCGAGCTTGTCTCCGTATCCCGCGGCGAGATCGGCTTCCAGCCGAGGCGAATCATGGCGGACTCCTACTACTGGGCAAGTGCCTATGACCAACTCCCGTATCCAACGGTGATATGGGAGCCGTGAAACGCAGTTTGTATTTCATGGCGGATTAAAATCCCATTTTCAGAATAGAAGATGCGCCCTGGCTTAGGCCGGGGCGCATTGCTGTTCCACTGTCTGCATCAAAAAATGACCGTTCTCCCTCAGATATTGCGGGGTAAACGGTCGCTGTATTTCTTGTCTAAGGAATGCAGCACTACGCATGCGGATCATGCTTCCGATCCCTGTTGCCCCCAGATTTCTTATGATCCTATTATATGGTGGAAATCCGGGGACAAAGGGGACCGCTTCGCTTCTCCACCATGATTCCGACTGCTCCGTTGGAGACTGGAAAGCGTATCGCGCGACCATTTGGCTTCTCTGCCATCACGTTAGACTACCGACTCCTTAAGATTCATTTTCTCAAATATCAATATCCGCATCAACAAAATATCGGTCCTTAACCCCGCCGATCACTTTCTTCAGTTCACCTAGCACCCGCTTCTCTTCCTCTGGATCGATCCACCAATTGTCCCGCCTCCCATGTGAACGATCGTCCGGGCACCACACATACTCATACCACGGCGGCATAAAGGTCTTAAGCATCAATTGGCATCTGCGCATATGACCAGGTGCGCTGACCAGCAAGATGCGCTGGATTCGTTCCAAGCCCAATGCTCGGTCGAGGACGATGAGGGAAGCCATGATGTTTTCCTTTGTATGGTTGGACATCGTTTCCATGAGGATGGCTTCCGCCGGAATCCCCATTCGCATCGCTTCATCACGCATCATGGCCGCCTCGGTTTGCTCCCACTCGCCGAATCGGTCACCACCCGTGAATAATATGTAAGGAGCACGACCGATGTTGTATAACTCGACCGCTTTCCACACCCGGTCTAAGTTTCTTCCACCAAACACAAAGATACAGTCTCCGGTCTGCCTACCGTCATCCACTTCCTCTACTGTGCCGAACACCAACCTTGTGATCTGTTCTCTCGTTAATGCTTCCGGTTGCATTTGTGAAATTAGCACGATTCCATCGCCTCTTTTATCATTTCATCCAATCTAGGATTTCATAAAAGGACCGAGTGCCCGATCGTCCCAAACCTGCACTTCAATATACCGCTCGGGTCCATGACGGCCATCTTTGTTCCAATCTTGCGGCCAGCCAAACTCGTCTACAAGTTGAAGGATCTCGTTTTTTACATATACCGTTCCTCTATAAGGCTTGTCGTCTAGATACCGCATGGTAGGAAATAAGTCGCCATAAGTAAAACTCAACGTTTCGGGATCCATTTCATCCAGCAGAATCCTGATTTCTTTTCCATTCGGATACCATTCCTTAATCCATTCGCAAGGCCCAAGCGTCATATAATGCGGATATTCTTTTGTTGGTTTACCGCCTTTGGCCGTGAATAGAGCTCTCGCGCGTGCTTCCAGATCGCGACGGATGGTCATATAATCATCCGCACGTTGACTCGCAAACCCATTTTTATTTTGTTTGAGCCTCCTCTGTACCTGCATCGCCTTTTCGATGGACAACGCGGATAGATTTTGAAAGGGCCCTGTTGCCGCATCATAATAATGATATAGATGTAAATCCATGGCGACTGTCCTTTCTTCGTCAACCTATGTTATGGTTTGTTCCAAACTTTAATTATCGCTGTTCATAATCGAGCATCTTCTTCTCACGATCTATGTAGGCATATACATTAGCGATTTCCTCTTCATAGTTCTCTCGAATTTCAAAATAAGGGACATTCGATGCCACGCACTTTTCACGGAACACATCATGCTCATGAATATACTCGGCAACAGTTCTCTCTTCAGGATTCATTCTCGTTTCGATAGCATTGCGGTGTTGAACGATATTGGTTTGGAAATTCTGCCGGATGTACGTGGTGGAGAATCCTAAGAACACGGAAATGATGTGTTGCGAATAGGGCGGCTCAAAATCTTGCAGATGATGAGGCAGTATGTAACAGCCTTCGATGATTAAATTTTGCTTGTTTTCGATGTTTGTCATGATGATCCCTTGGATTATCGGCCATAATTGTTCACCGATATGCTCGGTTGAATCCGTCGGCGTGAAACCGCAGTTCATGTCAGCTCTGTACAAGCCCATTTTCAAATGATCGATGGACAGATAAGGCATGTGATACTTTTCAAGTAATTGTTGAGCCATATATGTCTTTCCCGTGCAGCTGTTTCCGCTGATTAATATGATCATTTACATGGCGTCCTCCCTGCATGCTTGATGCTTCGTTCAAATTTCTGGATTGCTTTCATGAAGAGTGCTACTCATCAAAAATCGTAAGACGTTGTTGTTTCCCTCGTCCAAACATTTAGAATTCCTCACTTTTCATTGACTACATTTCCAATATCATTTTTCCCTGTGGTTCTCGCCCGTCTTACAAGACGTTGGTCACCAACATAGGTCCCACTTGTTGTATCCATTTATGCTCTTGATCGGCCAGCAAGGTTTTCCATCCAAGGTCGATAGCCGGTTTCAGGTTCTTTTCCTGATCATCAACATAAACAACCATCAGTTCGGAACGTTCGAATTGTTTCATAACATGTTTATAAATTTGTAGGTCAGGTTTCCTTAAACCTACTTGATTCGAAATGGTAATGCTCCTAGCATAAGGTTCTACTTTTTCTATTATCGGCTCCAGCCATTCCTTGCAATGATTGCTTAGTACATGGATATCCGCGATTTCGCTCCATTGCGCCAAGTGATTTAATCCAGGAAGCGGTTGCAACGATTGAGTTATTAACTCCCTGGCTTCCTCTTTGTTGATCTGCTTCATTCGCAGGCTCATCCATCCCCAAAACTCATCTTCCTTCATCTTTCCTGTCCATAAGTCTTTTCGAACCTCATCAAATTGTACCCTGATATCTTGAAACGAGATTTCGGAGCCCTCCGCTAATGTAAGCCAAAAAGCAGATGAAAAATTACTCACCAATACGCCAGCTAAATCCAATACCAGTTGTGGTTTTGCCGTCATCGTCTCGTCTCCTTATATCTTACTGAATTCGTGAGATCTATGTATTCCTGTTTACGAGGGACTGTCCGCATAACACCTCCACGAACTTCGCCTTCCCTTAATCGCAATGCGAATCCGAAGTTCGTGGACGTTTCCCACTTACAATCCATGTCTCGGACCGCTAAATCCCCACCATCACATTGCCGCCACATACCGGAATATAAGCTCCTGTGATAAATGACGACAAATCCGAAGCCAGGAATGCCACGGCATTGGCAATCTCCTGGTCCGTTCCGCGGCGTTTCAGGGGCACGGAGGCTTCGTAGGAGGCGCTATGCTCGGTACCGTTCTCCCGATCGCGGTCGCTGATCGTCCAGCCGGGTGCGACTTGATTGACGGTGATCCCATGCTCGCCGATTTCTTTGGCGAGTACGCGGTATACGCCGTCCATGCCGCGCTTGCCTGCTACGTAGGCGGATTGGCTCGGGAAGTTCTGGATCGAACACTCGGTGTTGATCCCGATGAAGCGGCCGCTCTTTCGCTCGATCATGGCCGGCACGAAGGCTTTTGCCAGGTAGACGCTTTGCATGACGCAGGATTGAAACTGGCTCTCGTAATCTTCCGGAGCCTGCTCCAAGACAGACGTCCATTGATAGGATTCCACGGCATTCGCAACGATGATATGAGGCAGCATGCCAAAGTGTTCAAGCACCGAATCCCGCATGGCATTCACGGATGCTTGATCCGTCACGTCGGCTTGCACCGTGTACGCGCGTCTGCCCATCGACTCCACCTCGCGCTGAAGCTCTTCCGCCTTGGCTAGGCTTCCCCGATAATGGATAACCACATCGGCGCCGCATTCCGCCAAGGTTCGGACCATGACCCGGCCCAATTGGCCCGCAGCACCGGTGACTAATGCAATCTGATTCGTCAAATCCAACTTCATTGTTCATTCGCTCCTCTACGTTTGACTGGTTATTTTCGCCTATCATACCATAATCATCTACTGCCGGGCATGATAAAAAGACCGGAAGCTACCTCCCGGTCCTCGCCATCAAACTCTTTCATTTAACATCCAAACAGCAAGCGCTCAACTGCTAGACGAGTATCTAACGTTTAAGGTTCAAAACCCTTCTGACTGACAAATAGCTGCTCTTCCGGAAACGCCCTGCTGAATCGATCGTAGACCACCTGATAGGCGGCGGGATCATACCATTCTTCCAGACCAAGCTTCTCGTACAACGCCTGAACGGGCAGCCGTTTCGTACGTTTGCCTCCGCTGCCGTCCCCCATGAAATAATCGTCGATGCACACGCGATTGACGAGCGGTCTGAGGATCTGAGGAAATGCCTCCGTGCTTGGAAGGACGGGAGCAATCGCTGCTTGCGTTGGTATTCCTGCGTCTCTCAGCAGCTCAAGGGTTTTCATTCTGGCCTGGATCGGCGGAGCGGAAGGCGTAAAATGCTTGCGAATATCCTCACGGTCGGTTTCGATCGTCATGCTTACCCGCACGCGTGCTCCTAACTGCTGCAGCAAATCGATATCCCGTCGGACCAACGGACTGCGCGTCTGCACCAGCAGGAAATCCGGCGGCTCGCTAACCATGGCCTCCAGCAAGGCACGGGTCACTTCTTCCTTGGCCTCAATCGGCTGATAGGGATCGGTACTGGATGACATGAAGATCGTGACGGGCCCCTTGGACTTGGCACGCTTCAGTTCTTTACGCAGAATGGCGGCAGATTCGAGCTTAACGTCAACCCAACTCCCCCATTCCTGATTTCGGAATATCGAAACCGGCATTTGCCGGACGTAGCAGTAGGAGCAAGCGAAGGTACAGCCTGTATACGGATTCAAGGTATGGCTGTATCCATTCAGGAAGCCGGTTCCTTTATTGAGCAGGGGACTTCGGCGTTTTATAAAGCACTTCATGTTTCACCTGGAACACCTCATTCCTATACTTTCTTCTATTATACGACTTCCCTCCTCTCGTAACGAAAGAGTGAATGAGGCAATGCGCACCCAACTCCTTTACTTAGCGTCATGAAAAATAATCCCCAGGCTGTATCTTCTCCCCGACGTGACCGTGCTGACGCCATGCCGGAGCGTAGTCCGGTAATATCCCCGTGTTCCCTGCACCGGACGATGGTTGGTCGGAAAGATCAGTCCTGCTCCCTGATCCAAGGCGATCGCATGTCCCCGGCTCTGTGCCCGCGGCCGCTGCTCCACCAGCAGAAACTCCCCGCCCGTGTAATCGACTTCCTTCTCATTCAGCACAAAGACCGCTTGGAACGGAAAGAACTCATCACCGTACAAGTCCTGATGCAGGCAATTATATCCGCCTTCTTCATATTTCAAAATCAGCGGCGTTGACCGCTCCTGACCTTGGGCATGGCACATCCCCAGAAACTCATCCAGACTTGCCGGATACTTCTCTTCATGCCCTAGTCGGTTCAACCAGCGGTTCGCCGTCAGCGCAAGTTCGGGGTACAAGCCTTCCCGGAGCTGCTGCAGCGTTTCGGGAAGCGGCGCACGATAATATTTGTACTCCCCCAGTCCAAACCGGTGCCTGGCCATTTGGATCGTGCTGCGAAAACGCTGCTCTTCTGTATACGTGCCTATGATCTCTGTGCATTCCTCGGGCAAGAGCAGCTTGGGAATGACCGCATATCCCTGTTCATCCAAAGCTGCCTGTACGGCAGGCCAATCCAGATTCTTTATACGCTGCTCCAAAGGATTAGGCATACTCCTTCGTCTCCCTCACGGAGACGTTCATTCGCTCCAATTGCAGCAATCTTGTCTTCATTTCAAGTCCCCCGCGATACCCCGTCAAGGCGCCGCTTTTGCCGATCACCCGATGACAAGGTACGGTGATAAGCAGCGGGTTCGCCCCGATGGCCGCACCAACAGCACGCACAGCCGCCGGCTTGCCGATCTGATGCGCAATGTCCGAATACGTGAAGGTTTGCCCATACGGGATCTGGCATAGTGCATTCCATACCGCCATCTGGAAATCGGTACCCTTGTAATCCATAGCGAACTCAAACCGTTCCCGTTTCCCCTGAAAATATTCCGCGAGCTCGGCGGCATATTGCTGCATGCCTGCATCATTTTGGACGAGTTCACAGCGAGGAAATTTCGCTTGCACCCATTCCTCCAGCTCCTTGAACGGTTTATCCGGTGATCCGATGTAGCATAAACCTAGCGGCGTGGTCGCGATATATACGTTCCAGTCTTCATGCCGCAATCGTGTCCAGCTAATATACAAATGATTAGATTTCATGATCGTGCACCTCCGCACTCGTATTGTTCATATATTGCCCTCGATAACTTAGGGGGGTCATCCCCGTCTTCTTCTTAAACAGGGTGATAAAATAAGCCGTGTTCTCGATGCCCACTTGATGGCCGACATCCGAAATAGCCAGGCTGGTATTCGCAAGAAGCTCTTTGGCCTTGCCGATCCGGTAATCCTGAATGTATTCCATCGGAGTCAGCCCTTTGACCCGCTTAAAAATCCGGTGCAGATGGTACGGACTGCCGTGGCTCACATCCGCCAAGACATCCAGTGTCAAATGACCCGTATAATGTGCATCGATATACTCGGTAACGAGTTCGATCCATTCGTGGTCCGGCAGGCGCTCGCCGGTCGGCTTGCACCTTTTGCATGGCCGGAAGCGCTCGGCCCTCGCTTCATCCGCCGATTGAAACACGCGCACGTTTTCAAATTTCGGGGGCCTGGATTTGCAGGATGGCCTGCAGAAGATTTTCGTCGTCTGCACCGCGTAGAAAAACTTGCCGTCGCTGTCCTTGTCATTGTCGATAATGGCTTTCCACTGGGCTTCGGTCGGTTGTATCCGGTTTGCCACGTTTCCTCACCTCCGCTAACATTATAACCACAGGAAGATCCGGTTGTACGCTTTTTGGAATAGAAGAGCAAGATAACAAAATTATGTGGTCCGCGTTTATGGTACAACTAGTATAGAGTAGATCAGGAACGAAAGGAAACGATGACCATGCATGAATCCGACCACAATCCCGGCGACAAGCCGTATACCATGGACCAACAACAACAGCTTCCCAAGGACAGCTGGGAGGATCATATCCATACGCTAAAGCTATTCGTGCCGAAGGAATTCAGCTTTACGGAGAACCTCAATTATTTGCAAAGATCGCCGAATGAATGTCTCTTTACGATTCGGAACGACAGCATCTATCGGGCGATCCCGCTTGAAGATGACGTCGCCGTGATCGAAGTCAGTGCCGAGAAGCAAGAGCAAGCGATCCTTGTTCGATTTTTGGGGAATACCACCCCAACCGAACCAAGCAAGCGGGCGGACGTAGCCATTTATGTCCGGGACTGGTTTGATCTAAACACCGATCTCGTGCCGTTCTATTCGATGGCCGAGACAGATCCCATGCTCAGTCAAGCCGTCCAGTCCTTTTACGGGCTTCGCAACATGGGCATTCCGGATCTGTTCGAGGCTTTATGCTGGGGCATTCTGGGGCAGCAGATTAACCTGGCTTACGCGTATACGTTAAAAAGGCGTTTCGTCGAGGCCTTCGGCAGACGCATCGAGTGTGAAGGCGAGGTTTACTGGATGTTTCCAAGGTCTGAGGACATCGCGCCGCTGCGTGTTGAAGACCTGGGCGGACTTCGGATGACCGTGAAAAAATGCGAGTATCTCCTCGGAGTAGCTGGGCTTATGACGGATGGAAAATTAACGAAAGAACTGCTGCTGGAAGCTGGCAGCTTAAAGAAAGCGGAGAAACAACTGGTCGGCATCCGCGGCATCGGCCCGTGGACGGCCAATTATGTGCTGATGCGCTGTTTGCGAATGCCGGCGGCTTTTCCCATCGATGACGTGGGACTGCATAATGCCATCAAACATCTGCTGGGTCTGGAGGCGAAACCGACGAAGAAGGAGATTCTGGCGCTGTCCGCAGGATGGGCGGACTGGGAATCCTACGCCACTTTTTATCTGTGGAGGTTTCTCTACTAACAAGTCCACACAAAATAAAGAGGAGGTCTCCCTCTTCTGCCATGCAAAAGACAGCTGGGAGACCTCCCCTATGAACACATCATGGATCCGAGAATCCGTTATTCAATGAAATACAGTTTACCGTCAACCTCAAGCGAAATGGCAGATTGCGCAAGATCCTCCTTGAGCTTCTTCGCATAGTCCACCACTTGATTGAGCGAATCCTTGTCGAGTTTCTCGGCAAAAGCATACACGATGGTTACTTTTTCCTTGATCAAGGTTTTGTTGTTATCCACCCAAGCCCCTTCGCCCGGTATTGCCGTTGCCCCGCCAAACCAGCCGGACAGCTTCGTCAACGCTTGATCGACAAACTTCTGATGAGCCGCATCCGTGATGGGAATATCCCCCTTCACGGTGGAAGGCACGTAAATCTTCACGACGTGATCCAAGTGGAACTGATTGTTCAGGCCACTCTGCGTAATGGCCGTTGCCGTCGGATTGCCCTCTGCGCTAAAGGACTGCTGAACCGGTACTACGATAAGCGTTAACAATAATGCCGCTGCAAATGCGATAAGCCAACCTTTTCTTTTCATGTCCATTTCTCCCTTATGTATAGTCTCGTGTCCGTACGGAATCAGCCGAGTTTCAGTAGTTCAATACAACTTCTTTGCCAACTGTACGGTACAAACTAGCACATATTATATACTGACCTTTGCGTATCAGCTATGGGACGTACGGATTAAATTATGCAAAATCATGTAAAAAAGCCGATATTCCCGATGAACAAACTATGAGAATCCAGCTTTGATTAACTAAGTTCTTATTTTATTGTCCCGATCCACGATAAGCTCTCCACCGAACGATGATCCATGCTGCCGTTCAATATGGCTTGCACGTCATGCAGCGTATCTTGCAAGGGGACCCGCTCGCCTGGCAGCCCGGTATAAGCTTCGGCAACGTAAAAAGGCTGCGTTAGATAAGCTTCGAGCCGTTCTCCACGCTCATAAACCTCCATTTCGGATGACGGAATGGCCTCCAATCCTCGTACTTGAACCAGCGAACGCAGCTCCCGATAGCGGCGAAGCAGCTTCTGAGCCCGCTGTTGGATTGCTAAGTGAGCCTGATCCAGATGAACGCCTTCTAATACGGAAGAGGTGGAATATAACGGGTTCACGGCAGGATACAGATGTCTTGCCGCCAGATCGGCATCGAAATACCACAGCGTCTCCAGCGGTCCGTATGGCATGTCTTCATCAACAACCGCGCCTTTAAGGTCCACAAGAAAAGTCGTGATCTGCTGCATGCCTTCCTGTTGAAAACGTTCCTGAAGATCATAGATTTTGCCGGTTAAGACATGCTCCCGGTCCGCGGCAAACACAATTTCTTTATCGGTATTCGCATGCGCAACGATAGAATAGATTTCTTCTATTGAAGAAGCAACCCGCTCTACGTCATTCAGCATATCCTGCAGCTCCGGATAGTCCCCTTCCGGCTTCAGCAGAATCGTCATATACCCTTCCTGCTTGAAGTGATGAAACAACTCCCCGAGCAGCACCAGCTGCCCCATACCGGGACGAGCTACCAGCCCGACGGTACCGCCTCTTGCCAGAGGAGCGAATAGATCAAGAGGCTTAATGCCCGTTTCGATCATCTCCACGCTTTCCCCGCGCAGGATCAGTTCGTCAAGACTGCATTTCGCCAAGGCTGCCAGCGCGGCTATGGTGCGAACCTCCGCCCGGCCTACGGGTATTTTTCCCGTACATAGATTGGAAACCGTGGCGGGCCGCAATCCGACGGATTTGGCCGCGCTGGTCAGGTTCGGAACCCTTTGTCGTAAAAGTGATACATTCAGCTTCAGATTGTCCAAGTCCGTACACCCTTTTTGTGATAGTTTATTGATTTCTTCTTAACCTCTCTCAGAAAAGAGTCTGCAGTGCGAACAAACTCATCCGCATCCGGTTCGAAAATATTATGATCATGCTGCTCGAATTCCACGATTCGTGCCTGAGGCAGCGATAGCTTATATTGTTCCACTGCTTCTAATGATAACCCGGGATGCGGTTTTACGCCACGTATAATGAGAACAGGGCATGTGAATCGTGACAGGTCGTTCCAAAATTCTACCTTCGCGGAATCCTTCTGCAGGGCATGCAGGGCCGATGGTTTCATCCGGTCAAATAGCTTCTTCCCTCTCCAAGGTGGAAGCGTTGCAAAGAAATCCATCCATCCCGCTGGCAGCTGGGTATGTATCGCCGGATAATCTCCGATGATCAGACCTTCAATGCGTTTCGGGTTCCGAATGGCATAACCTAATTGATAAGCTACCCCTCGTGAGTACCCCATGAGTACGAACTGTTCCAGTTCAAGATGGCGAATGGCCGCATCCAGATCGCTGATATGATCCTTAAGCGTGTATCCCGAAGCAGGAGAATCACTTTGGCCACGGCCTCGGAGCGTAATGACAACGATATGCCTGGGCGACAGCGTTACCATCTTTTCCATAATGTCGATATAATCCTCGGCCGACTCGGAAAGGCCCGGGATGATAACCAGTGAGCTTTGTTCATTCCTAAGTTCCCGATGTACCTCCGTCACGTGAATATGTACCCCATGGTTATTGACCATCGTTTCGTATAACTGCATGCATGAGCCCTCCTATAAAATTGACATTTATTTATGAAGTTTAATCATCGGGATATCTCCCATTTCAGTCGCTGGGCCAACACTTGATGCATTCTTTCACCTCAACGCGCCAAAAGGCAAAAATGCATGCACGCCCTTCAGGATATTCACGATCTGGGTTACTCTCAGATCCACCGTCAAGGTGGCGTATGCGTACGCCTCCGTTCTCGAAATGGAGTAAAGCTCTGTCATGAGATCCAGCATTCCGCTCAAGGCCATCCACATCGCTTCGTCCAGGTCCTCGTGAAATCCCATCGTAAGCCAACCGGTGCTCGTCTTTGCTCTGGGCATCTTGATGGGCATGTCGTCACGGACATGAAAGGTTAGGCTCACCTTCTCCATGGGGCATTCCAAAGCGGGACCGCTAACTTCGCCGTCGCCTTGCGCCGCATGTCCATCCCCTGTTGAGAACAGCCCGCCATCTACCGGAATCGGCAGATACAAGGTGCTCCCGGCGGTTAATTCTTTGCAATCGAGATTTCCTCCATGAGGGCGCGGCACAAAAGTCGTATGCTGACCTTCTTCCTCCGGCGGCATGCCCATAATCCCCATGAATGGCTTCAGTCCGACGCTATACTTGAAATTTTCGAATTGACTCCTGCCAGTCATTGTTTTGGCATCCAATTCAAAGTCCAATGTCATTTCCTGGGTATCGGTCATGTCCAGCTTCTCGTTCCAATAGCTTGGAAACCCTCCGGCAGAGGTCCAACCCCACAGCCCGGGAACGACCTCGTTGATCTGAATCTCCAAGGTAAGCCCCGGTGTAGCCCCTTGGATATGCACGGGACCCAATAAGGCATGCCCGAACTGCTTCTCCACCCGCTCCGGCGCACGCTCCGTAAACTTTGTTCTCGGCGCTCCCGGAGCAGAGCGCTTTGCAAGTCCCCATCCCGCATCCAAGGTTCGATACACCACGGTATCCCCGGACTGAATATATAAGGCCGGTTCCAGCTCCTTGCTAAAAAATCCGTGAAGCGTGTGAATATCCGGTTGAAGACTATGGATCTTTGACACCCGTTTCTCTCCCTTCACACAAATGATCAGAGTGCCCATTTATCTTAATCCCCTTACTCTGTTACTTTATAAAGTATTTTAAATTACTCTATATGTCAACAATTATTTACTTCTAAGAGTAATAATAATTACTTCAAATAATATTCCCGCACTCATTGCGGCCTATAAAATCCTGGGCACACAACAAAGTCCCCAACCCGATCACGCAAGCGTGAAGGTTGGGGACTTTAGGTTGTTTGAGCCGAGAAGCTATAAACGAAGAACTACGTTAGTTAGAGCATGTCATTCTTCGAGGAGCACGCCATCCTTATCATAAAACTTATAATCCCTTAATGTATACGATTGTTCATCAGACGGCAGTAATTCGAGATATGATGCATGCGAGCGATAGGGAGCGAATGTGACCTGCATTTTGGCGATCGGGTTCGACGCACTAGTTACGATCATGATTCGTTGAGCAATAACACCGTCTCTATATAACTTCCCGATCGTCATTATCGGGGAGCTCTGGGAAAGGCGCATGCGGCTCGGCCTGATACCAGTACGCCGTCGATGCAATATCGCTCTGCTGCGGCAGGTATCTGCCTCCGGACCTCCAGCCGAGATCCTGGATCGTGACGCGAAGATCGCTTTGGAAGCGGATCGGATCCATGACATGCCATCGATACATGCCGAAGCGCTGCTGGCTGCGATATAATCCGTCCGGCTTCAGCACTTGGTGCATCCCCAGATAAGGCGTCGAGTAGGTTCGATACGTACCGATCGGCTGTTCCCAGTTCCACGCTCCGCCGAAATAATCCTCCGTTCCCGTGCCGCAGATGGTCGGGTAATCCTGGTCCCCATCCATATAAAACTTGATCTCCCCTTCGCCCCACCAGCCGCTGTTGTTCACCTGCCAGGCAAGGTAAGTCCCTACATAGTGCCCCTGTCCCTTCACGCCATCCAGGATCGTGTAAACGTCCTTATAAGGAACGGGATTCGTTCTCCGCCACTGTGCATGAAAATAAGCCTCGTCTTCGGGGATGTCCGTCAGGGTATAGTCGATTTGGTAGTAAAGGACCGCCTTTTCCGGCGCGCGATTCTCCATCGTCAATCGGGCTTGCTTGCGAAAAGGCATCTGCCAGTAACTGTTCATGCCGCCGGCCGGATTGACGGCAACCGGAATCGAATTGACATCGCTTCGTTCACCCCACCCGTTACAGAACAAATCACCCACTGGAACCTCAACCGAAGGGTCCTGCTCTTCGTCCCAATACATGCGGATAATCAGATTGCGCCACAGCGACGGATGACAGGTCAGCCAAATATGTTGAATGGCACCTGGGCCTTGAATGTCACCCATGGTAAAGGTTTCTCCCGGCATAATCTCCACGGAAGGAGACACTTTCCAGCCCGCGCCCAAATCCCTGGAAGCCGCTGCACCCGTGCCGTCCGTCGCCATGCCCCCTTTTCCTTTCTCGCCGGTGAAATTCTCCGCGCTGATGGATCTCGTCTGCGCATTGGACAGCCGGGATAAATTTCCGAGGTGCATATTGAGTCCGTTAAAGTTCGTCATAAGTCATCGCTCCTTCAATTCGTGATATCGTATCCGTACCGCAACCCTTTTTGTTTAAGAAAGGACACACCAGAGGGGAAGCCGATCGTTCATTAAGGTCATAAGCTGCTTCTTAATGACTTCAAACGCTTCATGACTCCATTCTCGCCTCTACCCAAATAATCATGAAGCTCTTTATACTCTTTGTATAACTGGTCATACACCCGTACATGCGCTTCGATGGGCTTGAATGTTTCTTCCCGGACGCGGGCCATCGCTTTTGAAGCCTCCACAATGTTGTCATATCCTCCCTGCTCTTTGCCTGCCGCCACCGCACCGAACATGGCAGCGCCGAAAGCGGCCGTCTGGACGGTGTCCGCAACCTTGATTTCTTTACCGGTTACATCGGCATAAATCTGCATCAACAGCCGGTTTCGCTGCGGCAATCCGCCGCAAGCATAAAGCTCTTGGACTTCTACGCCGCTATCGGTAAACGCGTCGATAATCGCACGCGTTCCAAAGGCCGTGGCTTCCAGCAGCGCACGATATATTTCCGCCGGCTTGGTCTGCAAGGTCAAGCCAAGCATGACGCCGCTGAGATCGGCATCCATCAGCACGGAACGGTTTCCGTTCCACCAGTCCAGTGCGAGCAATCCGCTCTGGCCAGGAGCATATTGGGCCGCTTCCTTCTCCAGCCACTCATGAATGCCAAGCCGCTCATCGGCAGCCTTGCGGCGAACGTATTCCGGAACAGCTTCATCCACATACCAGGCGAATATATCGCCTACGGCCGATTGTCCTGCCTCATACCCGTAATAGCCCGGAATGATCCCATCCTCGACGACGCCGCAGATGCCTTCGCCCGTCACTTCCTTGTCGCTTAATATCAAGTGACAAGTGGAGGTTCCCATGGCGAGCACCAGCTTCCCCGGGGTTACGACGCTGACGGCCGGTACCATGGCATGGGCATCGATATTGGCTACGGCTACCGCGGTTCCCGGCAGAAGCCCCGTCATCGCCGCCATACTTTCGGTTAATCCGCCTGCTTTCGAACCCAGGGGCTTGATGGGACCTCTCAGCTTGGTCTCGACGAGATTTCCGAACCTTGGATCAAGCGAATGCAGGAACGCCTTGGACGGATAACCTTCCCGTTTATGCCAATTGGCTTTGTAACCAGCGGTGCAGCTGCTCCGCGCGAGCTGGCCTGTCAATTGCATGACCACCCAATCGGCAGCTTCCATGAACAATACCGCCTGTTCATACAGCTCGGGAGCTTCATTCAGAATCTGCAAAGACTTCGCAAGCATCCACTCGGAGGACAGCTTTCCTCCATAACGCGCAAGAAATTTCTCCCCCCGCGAAGCCGCGGCTTCGTTGATCCGATTCGCTTCATCCTGCGCTGCGTGATGCTTCCACAGCTTTACCCAGCTGTGCGGATGGTCCCTCCATTCTTCCGTCAAACAGAGCGGGGTGCCGCCTGCATCCAGCGGCATCATCGTGCATGCCGTAAAATCGATGCCAATGCCGATTATTTGTTCAGGCGAAACCTCAGCCTCCGACAACACGCGGGGGATGGATTGCGCAAGAACCTCCATGTAGTCCCCCGGATGCTGCAGCGCCCAATCCCGTTCCAGCTTCAAGCCAGAGTGAACCAGCACCTCGTCCATAACCCCGTGCGTATACGGCGTCACATACGTTGCAATTTCTTGACCTGTCGAGATATCGACGAGCAGGGCCCTGCCCGATTCCGTACCGAAATCAACCCCGATGGCATATAACTGTTTCATGTCGTCTGCCTCCTATGTATAAAGGGCCATGAGCTGCGCATGCCCTGTAACCGTTGGATCCGGCTCCAGTCCGTCAAAAAGTTCCGGAGCTTGGTCCATTCGATCGATCAGTTCAGCTGTTTGACTTCATTGCTGTATATTTCATAAGCCGGTGGATCCTGCCGGGCTTCTTCCCGTATTCGGCTTAGAAGGATTTCTCCGGCCTTGATTCCCATATCGTAGGGATGCTGCTCCATGTAGTAGAGCCCCGATTCCTTGAGTAAAGGCCCGGCTTCCACCTCGCCAAAAGAAGCTACTGCCATGTCGGCAGGAATCTTCAGGCCGCTGCGCACAATCTCGAGCAGGACGCCCAGGCTCATGCGGTTATTCAGGGAAATGATGGCGGTTGGCCTGCGTTCCGCGATCAGAAATTGCTGAACTGCTCGGATTCCGTCCTCCGTGGAAAAATCTCCGTTATACACCATGGGGCCCTCGTTCAGCCCAAATGCCTTCATTGCGTTCCGGACGCCTTCAAGACGTTCCCTCCCCGTGCTTGATCTCGTTGGCCCGTTAACTACGCCGATAGCTGTATGTCCTTCCTCCAGCAGCTTCCGGGTTAGACGCGAGGCCCCCTCGGTATTGTCTTCGGCTACCAGATCCAGCATCGATCCTGTTTCCGGCGAGTCCAGCTTCCTGTCCACGAGCACGATCGGCATGTTGGAATCCGCAATCTGCTTGATCGCCGGATCGTTCCCGCCCGACGTTGCCAATACGACGGCATCCACGCGCTTTTCCTGCAGAAGCTTTAGCAATCGTCTCTCCTTCTCCGGGTTCTCGTCCGAGCTGCAAAATATTAACTGAAAGCCTTCTTTGCCTACAATATCCTCAATGCCTCGGGATATTCCCATGAAATAGGGATTTGATATATCGGGCACGATCACGCCGATCATGTACGTGCGGTCCTGTTTCAGGCTTCGGGCGATGGCGCTCGGGCGATAATTCAACCGGTTCACGGCCGCCATCACCCGCTCTTTAATTTCATCACTTACGTAATCGCTGTTGTTAAGCACTCTTGAAACGGTTGCCGTAGATACTTCTGCTGCCGCTGCTACTTGTTTAATCGTTGCTTTTGCCAATCATCGTTCACCTCAAAATATCATCCTGATCCAGTATGTAATCGATTACGTAAACGATTACATTCACAGAGTACAAGAAGGGACATGCTGCTGTCAACCCTCTTTTTAGAATTTTCCGGAAATACAGATCCGGACGGAACGAATGCGTTTTGCAGCAGGAACTATTCCGCGCAAATTAAAAATCACCACCTTCGATGGCGGTGATGGAATGCCTATGATGCGTGCCGATTTTCTAGTCTACGCACTTCCGGGCAGCCCACAGCCCGCTCTCCCGAATCAGATGACGAACGGATTCTGTCCGAAAAGACGGCAAATGATGACCTGGCATCAGATATACCACCCGGCCGGAGCCGTATGGATGTGCCCACGCCGCAGGCCATCGCTGCCCGTCATGCTCGTATTCCGCAAAGACGACCGTTGTTTCATGCGGACTCAATTCGAACCGATAGGGTTCTTCATCGATCGCAAAATCGGTTAAGCTCTCCACGATCGGATGGCTCCCCGATTGATATCGAACGGACAACGACGTATATGCCGGATGTCCTGTAAATCGACCGCCGATTAACTTTTCCAGCTGCGTGCTCCGCTGCAGCGAGATGCCGTTGTGGATAACTAACAGCCCCCCGCCGTTGCGCACATAGGATATGAGCGCTTGTACCTGCTCTTCAGGTATCTCCTCATCCGAAAACTCTGCGTACGATATGAACAGATCATATCCTTCCAGCTTATCCTTTTGCAGTACGGCGTAATCATCCGTGCATTCCACGTCCATCGCAGGTTCGAAAATGGCTTGCAGCTCGCGGTCAATCTGCGTAAACGGATGATATTTCGCTCCCTCGTATTGTCCCAGCGCAATGGCCTTCATTGATTTGCAGTCTCCTCTCCCACCCTTTTACCAGGGCCACACTTGTCCTTCATAATCCAGAAAAATCGGCTGTTCGCCAACGTATGCCTTATGGTCCATCACAAGGTTCATGATGCGATCGGCAGACACGTCCGGCGGCACGGCCGCTTCTTGATTCAGTTCGCCGCTCATGTAGGATTGCAGCCATCCGGGATAGAACACCATGACCTGCCCTCCATCGGTTAACAGATGCTGATGCAGTATCGAGGATTGCATATTGAGCGCGGATTTAGACATGCAGTAGCCGTACATCTCCTTGCGTTTATTTCTGCTAACGCTGCCGGCTTCGGATGAGATATTGACCACGAGCTTGTTGTCTCCTTGAAGCAGCAGATCGATAAGAGCATGGCTTACCCGAAGAGGTCCAAGGGTATTTACATTGTAGATTTGGGCCATATCGGCAAAATCCAGTTCGCCCTGAATGTTCGCCAGATCGGACCGTTTCGTGATGCCGGCATTGTTTATGAGCAGATCCAGATGCGGCGCCTTATCCCGGATCAGCTTGGCTGCCTGCTGTACGCTGGCATCGTCGCCGATATCAAGCGGAATCAGCTCCAACTGGTCCGGATATTCCTCCAGCAATCGATCCAAGGCGTCCCAATCCTCCATATAGCGTCCGGCAAACACGGTGTATCCGTTTTCAAGAAGCCATTTCGCCAAGCTCAATCCCAACCCCCGATCGGCTCCCGTGACGCAAGCGATTGTTTCCAATGGGCAACAACTCTCCTTTATCCATTAAATGCGGTGCAACCGACATACGGGAGTTTCCCCAAATGCCATTCCTGCCTAATCTCTTCTATTGCTCTTTAGCAAACGTTTAAGCATAACCTGATGCTACCGTACATTTCTGCGTGATATTCATTTATCGAGGACGGCTTTAGAGCAATTGGTCGTTTAAATATTCGTTTTTCGACAATATGGACCTAAACCTTGCGATGATGTGATGGCCGATAGGTTCATCATTCGCTTTAAACAGCATGATTCCTCTCAAACAGGCTATGGCTTCAAACAATTCAAGGTCATGTTCTTCGTAACCATACTCGGCACAACATGCTGCACGATACATGTCGGCTTGCTCTTCGCTTGCAAATATCCACATTATGATAATCGACCAAGCAACATCATATCTGGGATCCCCCCATTGAGCGTTCGTCCAATCGATTACCGTCAGCTTGTCTTTAGTCTCAAGAATATTGCCCAGGTGGTAATCGCCATGGATCAAACATGATGGTTTCATATCCGCCCGCTGAAGAAGTTCTTCCAGAAGAATCCGGATATCGGGGTGCTCCTCGATGCGAGGAAAGAAATAATCAATGAACTCATATCGGGGTAATCGGTCACCAATAAAATCCTCAAGCGGGAGCTTATGTATATCCGCTAAAATCTGCACCAGCTTCGCTAGTTTACCCGGATCGACCGTTTGAACGGGCATTCCGTCATAACTGGTCAGCAATGTTGAATCGCCATTTCGGTTCGTTCCCCAGCCCACGGGCTCAGAAACTGAACTTCCATGCGTGAATAATGCACTCAAAATCTGATATTGAGCATGTACATTCGGCTTGGACGCTTTGTTCCATACTTTCAGTACGTAGTCCGCCGTTGGCGCGGCAATTTTCATTACTTCTGCTTCCAGCCCCGAATCCAAGGAGACGGCATGAAATGAACCTTCATGCTCGAGCAAAACTTCAAGGGTATTGCTTTTCTCCACCCAGTTGATTTCCCGCAATGGGTTTCCGATGTTCATCACCGCCTTTCAAAGGATGTTAGCTTGGCGCTTAGCGACCAACAGGTTACAAGCTCATTCGATATACCCCAGCCTCACCGAGAAAATCGTTTTTGGTCAATCCTTTTTCTCCAAGCAATATCCGAAAATTCGTGATCGTACCATCATGTGAAATAATGACAATTTTTTTATAGCTTTTCCCGATCCACTCTAATAACCGCGCAGCATATCCTTCGAAAATATCCTGTTCGATCCTATTGATCCCTTCTTTCCAGCAATCCAAATTGAAATCAAGAATTTCAGTATCTCCATACAGATCGGTAATTTCCGTTTTAGAAAGGATGTGATCGCAAGCTAAAAAAGGAAGTTCGGGGTTCTGAGGAAACATTCTCGGACCAACCAATGGAGAAATAATGAAGTCCATGCCATTTTTTATAATCGTTGCCGTCTCAATTGTACGTGTAGTTGGACTTACAAGAACTAAATCATCGGGATCCATTGTAATTTCATTTCGTAGCTGCGTTACTTGAAATTTGCCGTACTCTGTAAGACTAGGATGCAGCGTATTCAACCGATTTGGATAATCGTTGAGATGTTCTCCATGACCGTGCCGAATAAATGTGAAATCCATATCCGCCCTCCTATGATCAAATCCCATATTAGGTATTCTATGATTTAATTGAGTAATCCTGCCCGTGTTAGCTAATGAACTATGTGCAGTGAAATATAACTAAATGCTTATCTAATCGGTTCATGAATTGCGGAGAGTTTCAAAAAGGCAGCCGATCACAAATGATCAGCTGCCTTCTAATTTGGATAGAGCTATCGATTCCCGTTAACTTGGATCAATGGATCACATTTATAGTCTTAGTGCAGCCTACCCATTATTCCGCGAAGCTCCCTTTGCTTCATTATCGTGCGGAATTAATTCATATAAAGCACGAACGTCACAACCGATGGAATCGGCGATCGATATGGCAATTTTGAGTGGCATCACTCTTTGGTTCTCCATAAAGTCGTAAACTCGTTCCGGTTTAATAAGCAAGTCTTTTGCCAACCATTCCGCTGACTTCCCGGATTCCACCAATCGTTCATTCAGTAAGCAACGTCCTAGTTCAAATTTCAAGAAATTATGACCTCCCACATAAGATTTACTTAACTTTAAGCGTTGTCCGTTGCCGGCATGAATATACTTCATAAAGGAGCTCGTAACGATGAAGTTCTCCATACGTCTGCCCCATTGGTTGGACGAGTTCCATTGCCGTGCTATCGCTGCCCGCAATAATTTGCTCCATTTATGATTTAAAGATGGATAAGAATATTGATAAGTTTCCCGAATGGGTCCCTAACAAAGAAACGCCGTACCCCCCACGGCTCCTCGGTTGGTCCATACTCAATCGGGATTCCTGCTTCTTTTATCCGGGTTAACGCCTCATCAAGATCATCAACCTCAATTGACAGATCTGGCACAGGTGCACCGGAGCCTCCCTCTGATAGGAAACTAACCTGAGTGCCCATTTTCTCATGCGAACCGTATGTTGCAATAAATCCCATATCCATTAGTTGATCAAGTCCAAGTACTTCCCCGTAAAAATACGAAGCTTTGGAAATGTCCTGCGTCGCAACATTAGTAACAATTCGTTTGACCTTCATTTTTCATCCTCCTAAATTTTTGATATCAAGTTTTGACTCAACAATGGTCCCGTTCGAGGAACAACCTCATCCTTATACTCTCAGAATACCATAGTTTTACTTTTATACAATTATATATAAATTTGTTTTCACTCTATTCATAAAGTCGATTGGGGAAACAGGTATATATACGTGACTTCGCGTTTTCCAGCTTTTGCTTTATCATTGTTTATGGCAAATTTATAGGCTAACTCTAAAGGGTCGCCTATAAATTTGCTTAATCTAATGAATTTATTTACAGATGCTTTCTTTCCTTCTCTCTCATCTATCCTTTCGTCATCTCCCTCATAATCAACAACGCGTTCAAGAATAAGCCCAGCGAGATGACGGGATGTGCCGCTGCCGCAAAACCGATTTCTTCCGAAAAGACAGCCGTCGCGAAGATCAGAAGGATTAGGCCGATGAGCACCAAACTCTTAACTTTAATGCCCTTGGGCAGTCTGGCCGGAAAAGACAATATAAACAACAATACGGGGATAGGCGCGAAGTACATGGCGAAATTACCATGCATCCCCCATTGAGACGAATCCACGAACAGCGCGAATCCAGCCAAGAACACCTGTAACGCGATGCAGATCGCAAAAAGCACGTTCAATATACTAAAACCTAGCCGCGCATATTGAGCGGCTGCCGGCAGCGAAGAGCGGGTTGCGGTTATTTTTTGTACTTCCATCGTTAATTCCTCCCTTAGACTAACCTTTTGGAAACCGCTCGAATGGTGTAAGGGTACGGATCCAATTGAAACTCCCCTTCTTTGGAATCGAGAATCGTCATTCCGATAGGATGAACTTCCGGAATCTTCATCGAAGGATACCATCCGATGGCCATATCCCCCAGGATGAACATTCCGTACTCGTCACCGAGCATCTGAAACGTCTTTCCGTCCCCGATATAACGCGTGACGTCAAATCGAGAATCTAGGCGCTGAACGGCCTCGGATACGCTTCCGCGGAGCGGAAAGCCGATCTCGCTGACATTCAGAATGGATTCATGATCGAAAGGCTCTGATAAGGCATTATCCATTCGATGCCGAGCGATGAACTCCACCAGATTCCCCGAAGGATCCTCGAAATAGAAGGCATGTGCATCCGTTCCTTCGAAATAGGCGATATCTTCGTTTGCCTCGATTCCAGCGAACGGAAGCGGTGCAGCGGAAAGCACCTGACAGCCTTTGGCCAAGAGCCAGCTTTTCGCTTCGCGAATTTGGTTCTCGGGGATGTTCATTGCCAAATGGTAGGACGGCATTACCCCTTCGTCCTCCTCGCGAACGAAAGTCAACCTCGTTTCACCGACAACGATCGTGATGGAATGTTCCGTGATTTCTGCTAGAGCAAATCCAAGTCTTTCTGTGTAAAACTCCTTCAGTTCAGCTAACCTGGCGGTTCTCAGTTCCAATTCGATGATTCTCATCTCACTACCTCCTCTAGATATTTGAGTTTGTCAGGTCTCTTGCTAAATAAAGAGCTGCGGTCAGTCCGGCAATACCTCCACCAACAATGGCCACATCATATTTTGCAATCAATCGAAGAAACCTCCTTCATGCGTTGTCATTAAACAAGACTGGAATGAGGCCGATTATGTGACAAAATGAAAACAGCGATGTAGAAAAGAGCCCGCATAAGTATAGCCCACAATTGTCGTCTGCCTTGATTCGGTTCTTTCGCACTGACCTGACGGTAAAGGAAATATTAGGGCTGTCCCGCAGCGGATTCATATCCCGCATTCATGAATACATACCTGCGCTGCTAGCCGCTTGCTCGCATTGTTCATGCACCACGGAGCAAGGGTTACGACATCTTTCAGAGGTAATCTCGATATTTCTGCCCATTCATTTTGGTGATTTGAACATAAATCCGAACAATAAAAAAACCGCGGTATACGCGGTTTTCGGACGTGGTAATATTCCTGCTCAGTTCTTAGCGATTCTGATCCGATCCCCGATCAGAGGAAATTCTCCGATCCGAAGCTTCGCGCTTCCGTACGGAACCAGCTCCAATTCCGTAATGGGCTGGCCGTCCGTGTTCGGATGCAGCGGAGGGTTTCCGGCGTTGTTGCCTTCCATTTTCCAATCCCGGATCAGCTGGCCCTTCACCTTCACCCGGACAGGGGCATCGGCAGCCAGGAACGGCTGACGGGCCACCTCCCGTTCCAGCACCTCAAACGACGTATCGGCCACCAGTCCGTATTTCCATGGGGAAGCAGGATAGAGCTCCCAGTCGTGGAACATCTCGCGCTGCCGGATCATCTGCCAGTTCTCCTTCACGGGCAGCACGTACACCAGCGGTCCTCTTGTAATGCTGGTCGCGTACATGCTGCGCGACTCGGTCTTGACTTCCATCGGCAGGTACAGTTCCAGTAGATCGCCGCTCTGCCAGGTCTGCACGATTTTGGCATAACCGGACTCTGCCTGAATCGGCAGTTCGCGCCCGTTCAAGGTAATGACGGGATGGTCGCACCAGGCCGGAATGCGCAGCGATATCGGGAATGATTCCGCCCGTTCAAGCGAGAGATGGATTTGAACGCGATCTTTGAACGGATATTCGCCGGTGACCTCAACCTCAGCAGACACGCCCTGACGGCCAACCGTGGTTCTAACCGTGCACGGAGCATACGAAACGGCAACTAGCCCGTCCTCCTGGTCCTTCATCCACAGATGCGAGGCCAGCTTGGGCCAGCCCTGATGCATATTGGCCGTGCAGCATCCGAAATTCGGCTCCAGTCCGAATACGTTGGCATCGGGACTGTTGCTCCATGCCCGCGGAGCGACGTTGCAAATCATTTGGTTTACCTGCTGATCATACTGATGCGAGGTCCAATCCGCAGAGATGGCGGCGGGCAGCGCATTAAACGCGACCTTCTCCAAAATATCCCCGAAGCGTCCCTCCCCGAAAATGCGCGTCAGCTGCTCCATCGAAAACATATACTCGACGACGGCACACAATTCAACCCCCTGGCTCGGATGGGTGCCGGACAGCCATTCGTCGCCCGAGAACATGCCGTGCGCTTGACCGTGGTACGTCATCAAGGAATCGATGCCCCGGTGCACGCTTTCCCGCTCCACCGGATTTCCGTTTAATTCATACAGCACGCCCGGCGTTTTGATGCCCATCGCCACGTTCACGACATGGGTTGTCCAATCCCACTCTTCAACCTTGCGCCAGAACGGAAAATCATGAAAAATACCGCTCCAGTCCGTGGTTTGTTCGGCGATGGTATCGGCAAGCTGCAGCAGGAAAGGCTGCGCCGTTCGTTTATGCAGCCACACGATGCACAGCAGCATCTCGGCTCCCCTGGTTTTGGCCCAGCCTCGCAGCGGCTGCTCCTCAATGACCGAATGGACGTAAGTAAAGAACTTGGTCAGAAACGGGATGATGCGTTCGTCGCCCGTTGCTTCCTCATGCTGCATCATCACTTTCAGCATGATCATATAATGCCACCAATCCTGATCCTTATCGATATCCTGATTCACGGAGGTAATGCGCGCCGGACCGAACATGCCGTTCTCCTGCTGGCTGGCAAGCGACCACTCGACCCAGCGATTCGCTTTAGCGATCAAAGACTCGTCCTCCAGCAAATAAGCTAATGGAAGCAAGCCGTCGACATAATACGGTCCCCGCTCCCAGCTTTCTCCTTGGCCGCCAAGCCATCCGTTGTCTGCTCCGACGTCCTTCCACTGTTCCTCCAGATGTCCGGTAAACCCGCTTGCTTGAATCTCCAGCTGATTCTTAAGCCAGCCGGCCGGCTTGATCGCTCTAAGCGGCAAACTGTTAAATGCCGTCTGATGCAGCATACAATACCCACGCTCCTTGTTCTGTCTTATAGGTGATTGCTTAGGTAAAAATATAACATCTCAACCGAGCGATACCCTATACACAGAAACAACATCTTTTTATCCGATTACAACATCATGATGGATTGAATACGGAGGAACAAAACGATTATGATGGAGAAAAGCTAGTTGGAGAAGGAGGACCGGACGCGGATGATCTTTCATTTTACCGCTCCGCCATTGCCGCATTATATGATATGCGGTGAAGATACCTATCAGGAGGGAGACCGACATCCGGATCGGTATAACCTTGGTGTCTTTGATCTGATTCTCGTAACCAGAGGGGAGTTGTTCCTGGAAGAGAACGGAGCTTCTTACAGTGTAAAGGCAGGGTATTATCTGATTCTAAGACCCGATGCTGCACACCGTACATACCTGCCCTGTGAAGAGGAAACCCATTTTTATTGGCTGCATTTTCAGACGGTCGGACCGTGGATTGAAGCGGAGGAACGGATCCCTTTTGCCTTATCGCAATCGGATCACCCTCATGTGCCGTTCGATAATTTCTCTTTCTATATCCCCAAGCATGGAGAACTGTCCTCGAAAGAGCAGGCCGGACGTTTGATTGAACAGCTGCAGGTGCTTCAGCAGTCGCTATCTTCCGCGGCACGCTGGAAGCAGCAGCAGCTGATGCATGAGCTGCTCCTGCTGTTCCAAGCCGAAGAAGAAGGAATCCAGCAGCAGCATCCTCATTATGCCATTGCCGAACGAACGGCCAACTATTTAAGAGCACATTACAAAGAGCCGGTCAGCTACCAGCAATTGTCCGATGCCATGCACTTTCACCAGAATTATATTGCCATTTGCATGAAAAAAACGTTCGGCTGCACGCCCCTGGAGTTTCTGACGCGGCATCGGATCGAGCAAGCCAAGCGATTGCTGATCTATACCAACGAGCCGATCGGACGGATAGCCGAGGAATCGGGATTCGGCTCGTTTCCGTATTTCATTCGCTGCTTTGTTCGCTATACCGGGTTTAAACCCAATTTCTTCAGGCTGAAATACCGTTCATCCCGATAGAATGCCATCGATAGGTTAGGCCATGGCTTGCTCAAAATACGCTTCGTACCAAGCCGCCGTCAATCCGGAGCGCCGAACCGTTGATCGCGGAGGATTTAGGACTGCTAAGGTAGGCAACGAAATCGGCAATTTCCTCCGGACGAATCAGCCGCTGAATAATGGAAGTTGGGCGATTTTCCTTCATAAACCGCTGTTCGGCTTCTTCGATGGGTAGATTCTCATCGGGATACAGCGTATCCAGCATCGTTTCGACGCCTTCCGTAAGGGTGGAGCCGGGCATGACGGTATTCACCGTGACGCGGGTTCCTGTCGTCAATTCGGCCAAACTCCGGGAAAGCGACAGCTGCATCGTCTTGGTTGCGCTGTAATGCGCCATCTCCTGGGACGGCATGACGGCGGCTTCGCTCGCGATAAAAATAATTCGGCCTTCATTGCGGCTGATCATGTTCTGCAAATAGTGTCTGGTTAAACGGACGCCGCTCATGATATTCGTCTCGAAGAACCTGAACCATTCCGCATCCGATATATCGAAAAATTCGGCAGGCTCGAAGATTCCTAAATTATTGATTAGAATATCAACGACCGGGGCGGCTTCCCTGACCTGATGGCAGCCCTCTTCGGTTCCAAGATCCGCTACGGCATAACGCAGCTCGGCATCCGGATGGACGGCGCGAATGTCATGGATCGTCTGTTTCACCTTATCCTCATGTCTTCCATTAATAATGACGGACGCCCCTTCGGCAGCCAGCGACATGGCGATCGCTTTGCCGATGCCCGATGTCGAGCCTGTGACCAATGCGACTTTACCCTGCAAATCCAAGTTCATGATCCTCGCTCCTTTTCGTTTATGTAGGAATGGACCCTCCCGATCCCCACCGCGGTGGAGAAAGCTCAGGAGAGTCCCACTATTCATTACACCTATATTCTTGCTATAAACGCCGATTTTTTAGAAATCAAAATTGTCCGGGTCAGGTCCCACTCGGTGATTCTGATTCAAGCTGTTGATGCGCTGCATATCCTCGAAGGACAATTCAAAATCAAATAGATCGGAGTTCTCGGTAATCCGATGCTCTTTGGTCGATTTCGGAATCGTCACCACGCCGTTCTGCAAATCCCAGCGAAGAATGATCTGCGCGATGGATTTATGATGCTTCTTCGCGATGATCTGAAGGTCCTCCTGATCCAGCAGCTGACCCTGCATTAAGGGAGACCACGCTTCTAGCTGAATACCGTTCGCCTGGCAGTACGCCTGCAATTCTTTTTGCGTTAATCGGGGATGATATTCCACCTGGTTCACCATGGGTTTGATTTCGGTTTCCTTCATTAACCTCTCCAGATGATGGATTTGGAAATTGCTCACGCCGATAGCTTTCACGCGTCCTTGCTTATACAACGCTTCGAGCGCCTTCCACGCCTCTATATATTTCCCTTCAACAGGCCAGTGTATAAGGTACAAGTCCAAATACTCCAATCCCAGCTTTCGCAAGCTTTCCTCATAAGCCTTCAAAGTCGATTCATAACCCAGATCGGCATTCCACACCTTGGAGGTGACGAACAGATCCTCTCTCTTTAATCCGGCAGCTGCCAATCCCTCGCGGATGCCCTGCCCGACACCTTCTTCATTGCCGTATATTGCGGCGGTGTCCACGCTCCGATAGCCGTGCTGGATGGCCGTACGAACGGCATTCACCAGCTCCGGTCCTTCTTCAACTTTAAATACGCCTAGTCCAAACCAAGGCATGTTGACGCCATTATATAAAGTGGTTGTATCTTGTAAGTGTTTTGCAGTCATGTTGATAAACCTCCGAAATTTTTTGGTTTGTGAAAAAGTGGATGAACCTATTGTGCAGTGTTTCCCATGATCGGCTCGGCCATCACCTCCCTTCATCCTAAAATGTTGTTTCATGCCGCTGGCATACCCGGCTTATCCGATGTATCCGGATTTCCCGAATCCTTTCGTTCCAGCTTCAAGCTCCAGCCCGTGAGCACGACCGCACCGGCCACCATCAGGGCTCCGATCCATGCCGTATGAATCAAGCCCATGGAATTCGTGATCAAGCCGCCTAGAAAAGCGCCGATGGCAATGCCGGCATTAAATGCGGCAATGTTCAGCGCGGACGCCATATTCACGGCTCCGGGCGCAAAGCGCTCGGCCAGCATCACGACGTAAACCTGCAACCCCGGCACGTTCATGAACGCCAGGAATCCCATAAGAATAATCGTGATGAGTCCCGCCGCTTGAAACGGTGCGGTAAACGTAAGCGTGAACAGCACCAGCGCTTGGGCTATAAACATATAGAACAAGGCTTTAAGCGGGTTGCGATTGGCCGCCTTTCCACCGATCACGTTACCGACTGCAATGGCGATCCCATAGACAAGCAGGATGACGGCCACCGTATTTTCGTTGAAGCCTGTTATATCCTGAAGCAATGGGGATAAATAAGTGAAGACAACAAAGGTCCCGCCATAACCGAGAGCCGTAATCAGAAGCATGAGCAGCAGTCTTCCGTTCGTCATCAATTTAGCCTGATCGCGGAATGAAGTGCGCTCTCCCTTAGGCAGGTCCGAAGGGACCAGGATACTATTCGCAATCAGCGCAACGATGCCGACCGCAACAATTGCGACAAAAGCAAGCCTCCAGCCCAGCTGCTGACCGATAAACGTTCCGAGCGGAACGCCGGTGACCGTGGCTACGGTAAGGCCCGTGAACATAATGGAGATCGCTGATGCCCTGCGGTTCTCAGGCACCACGCTTGCGGCAATAATCGAGCCGATCGACATGAACACGCCATGTGAGAAGGCCGGCAGGACGCGTGCTGCAAGCAGAACGCCAATGGAAGCTGCGCCTGCTGCCAAGCTGTTACCGATAATAAAAATGATCATAATCCAGAGCAGTAACGTCTTCCTGGACATCCTGGATGTGAGCGACGTGAGGATCGGCGCACCGAAGGTAACGCCCAGCGCATACATCGACACGGTTAATCCGGCTGTCGTCACGGAGATATTCATATCCTCCGCAATCAACGGCAGCAGGCCTACGCTGATGAATTCCGTTGTTCCGATGGCGAAGGCACTGACGGCAAGCGCTATAAGCGCAAGCAAACTTCTTTTTTTATCTATAATCATGATGTTCCTATTTTCCCCCTATCCTATTCGCTTACTTGTATATTGTAAAAATATGACGTATGGTGTAATCCAGCTGGCAAATGCTATTATGATTCATATCATCAATTGTGTGAAGAACGTACTTTTTTGTAATGTAGGTACCTGACAGTACCCTAGGCACTTTTTGGTGCCTATCAAGAATAGGAGGCTCCATATGCAAACGAAGAAATACAATATAGCCGTCGAAGCAACATTGGAAGTGATCGGGGGCAAGTGGAAATGCGTGATCCTCTGCCATCTGACCCATGGCCGTAAACGAACCAACGAGCTGAAGCGCCTCATGCCGCACATCACCCAAAAAATGCTGACGCAGCAGCTGCGAGAGCTGGAGGACGATGGCGTGATCAATCGCATTATTCATAATCAAGTGCCGCCTAAAGTGGAATATGAGCTCAGCGAGTACGGCAGAAGTTTAAGCGGAATTCTGGATATGCTCTGTGCATGGGGCGAAAAACATATCACGAAAATATACGGGGACAAATTCAGCGTGCTGGAGGACAGCATATTGAACGATAAGCTGAAAGCCGTGGACGAACCGACGGATGCTCGATAAAACCAGACCGCATGCCGCGATTATAGCGCTATCTTGTGGTTGAGCCAGCTTCAAGTGAATCTTCTTTTCTCCATGACAGTAATAAACCAAGGGCAAGGACCGCATGCGCGGACCTTGCCCTTGTTACATCCTGCATCTCTGTTTTTTTGCGTCACCATGAAATTAGCAAATGATAAGAAATTTAATCATAACGCGGGTCGCAGGACCGGCGCTGTCATTCTTGGCCGCACGATGTTTGATCATGGACAACCTTTTTGGGGAGATACCCCCCCCCCTTTTCATATGCCGGTATTTATACTGACTCATGAAGAACGGCAGACAGAAACGAAGGATGGCGGTACGACTTATACCTTTGTCACGGAAGGGATCGAACGAGCATTGGAGCAAGCAAAAGCTGCGGCGGGGAGCAAAGACGTCAAAATCGCCGGAGGCGCCAACGTCATACAACAATATATGGGAGCAGGCCTGCTGGATGAGCTCCTGATCACGCTGGTGCCGATCCTTCTAAGCAACGGACAGAAATTGTTCGAACATCTCCCCTCCGATATCGAATTCGCTCGGACAACCGTCATCGAATCTCCCGGTGTAACGCATCTGAGGTACCGTCTTATTCACCACGCCAAGGCATGATGGGTTTCTGCATGGCTTGCGTTTCGTCATTTCCACGGAAAATGCAAATGGCAGCACCCTCATCATCAGGGGCTGCCATTTCGCTGCTTCATGAAGAGAGGATCAACGTCACCTCCATCCTGCCCGCCTTTCTCCCGGGGAGCACCGATACCGCGGTTTATTTCGCATTCTCCTTTTCTTTTTGGCTGACGATCATGTCCGTCACTTCCTCGGCCTGAGCCAGGACCGCAATGGGATCAAACGGCCAGAATCGCTTGGCATCCAGATAAAACACGCGATCCTGCTTCACCGCTTCAATCGAAGTCCACACCTTATCCTTCTTATCCATCTCGGCCCCGTTAGACTCATCAAAGAAAATATAATCGCCTGCATAATCTTTGAGCACTTCCAAGGAAACCTCCTTGTAAGTCACGTTGGCATCAATCAATTCCTTTTGGATCCTTGCCGGAGGCGTTAACTGGAGTTCCTTATAGATGGCCAAGCCCCCGCGATAAATGCCGTCACCGTACAGGTAGAAGGTTTTGCCGAATGCGCCGAAGATCGAGAACGTCTCCCCTTCTTCCAACACGCCGTTCACTTTTGTGCGCAGCGCTTCGATTTTTTCATCAAAACCGGCAAGCCATTCTTTTGCTTCTTCTTCCTTGCCAAGGATTGCGCCGAGTCCCTCTACTTCTTCGTGCACGCCTCGATAGGTTTCATAAGGAAGAATGACGGTCGGTGCGATTTTGGACAGTTTCTCGTATAGCTCCGGGTCCGAGTTCGCGCTGATAATCAGGTCGGGGTTAAGTTCCACTATCTTCTCCGCAGAGCTTTCCCCGGTGTTCTCTATGCCATCGATCAGGTCCTGGATATGGACGTTCTCCAGATCCGTCGCTGTAGCGCCTACCGGCTTTTCTCCGAGCAGCAGCAGCGTTGGCAAGTAGGCATCCACTACAATTCGCTGAGGATCCGTCGGAATTTCGATGTCTCCGTTAACTGTCGGCACCTTTTTGGTTGTTGGGGCTGAGGCTTCAGTCTTTGCAGTATCCGTCCCTGTTGCTGTTTCGCCTGCGGAGCCGGCATGATTCGCCGTATTTCCATTTGCGCCGCATGCCGAGATGAAGATCGAGCATAAGACAAGCATGGCGAGCATGACGCGTAATTTTGACTTGAACATATTTTACATCCTCCTAAGTATGTTGTTGGTTGAATCAAGCCCCGAATTGAGCTCGATGCAAACGGCTGTATATGCCGCGAGCCGCGAGCAGATCCTCATGGACTCCTTGTTCGGCGATGCCTTTGTCCGCAACGACCACGATGCGATCCGCATTCTTGATGGTTGCGAGCCGGTGGGCAATCACCAGCGTCGTTCGTCCTTCCGAGAGCTCGGCAAGCGCCTGTTGGATCGCCGCTTCGGTTTCCGCATCGAGCGCGGACGTCGCCTCGTCGAGAATGAGGATCGGCGGGTTCTTAAGGAACATCCGGGCTATCGACAGTCGCTGTTTCTGTCCACCGGACAGCTTCACGCCCCGCTCGCCAATCAAGGTGTCCAGCCCATCCGGAAGCGAAGCAACCAGCTCTTCAAGCTGGGCACGGCCCACCGCTTTCATGATGTCGCCGTCGTCAGCATCCAGCCTGCCATAAGCGATATTTTCGCGGATGCTGCCATCAAACAGGAACACGTCCTGCTGGACGATGCCAATATGGGAACGAAGGGATTGCAGCGTCATGTCGCGAATATCGATCCCGTCGATCGTAATCCGTCCGGCTTCCATGTCATAGAAACGGGGCAGCAATGAGCACAGCGTGGTCTTGCCCGCTCCGGACGGCCCCACAAGCGCGACGGTTTCGCCTGCGCGAATGGACAAATGGACATCCTCCAGGACGTGGTCTTTGTTCTCGTACCCGAAGGTTACGCCGTGAAAGGCAATGTCACCCCGTACATGGCCGACCGGCTTGGCACCCGGCATATCCGCGACGTCGGGTTCGCTTTCCAAAAGCTCCAAATACCGTTTAAAGCCGGCGATTCCCTTCGGATACATCTCAATGACCGCATTGATTTGTTTAATCGGACCGAGGAACACGTTAGAGAGCATGACAAAAGCGATAAATTCCCCGTTGGTCATTCGGCCCTCAATCACGAACCAGGTGCCGCATACCAGCACGAACAGGGAGATGAATTTCATCAGGATAAAGCTGATCGACGAGTTCCAGGCCATGATGCGGTAAGCAATCAGCTTTGTCACGCGAAAGCGGTTGTTGTTCTCGGCGAAACGCGCGATTTCATGCTCCTCGTTCGAGAAGGCTTGAACCACGCGGATCCCGCTGACGTTGTTCTCCACGCGTGCATTGTAATCGGCAATATCGGAGAACATGCGCTTGAACGCCGCCGACATTTTCCCGCTGAAATACAGCGATAAATAGATCATCAAAGGAACGATCACAAACGTCATCACGGCAAGCTGCCAGTTGATCCCGAGCATGATGCCCAGCGCTCCGGCGAGCGTCATGACGGCGATGAACAGGTCTTCCGGACCATGGTGGGCAATCTCGCCGATATCCATCAGGTCGTTGGTCATTCTCGAAACAAGATGTCCCGTCTTGTTGTTGTCAAAAAAACGGAAGGATTGCTTCTGAACCCGATCGAACAGCTTTTTGCGCATATCCGTTTCAATGTTGATGCCGAGTTTATGACCCCAATACGTGACTACGTAATGCAGGAAAGAACTGACGACATAAATGCCGAGAAGCCCAAGACAAGCGTATAAAATCCACTTCCAGTTCCCGCTTGGCAGCAAGTCGTCGATCACGCGGTTGACGGCTACCGGGAATATCAATTCCAGTAAAGCCGCAAAGATAGCGCAGCAAAAATCCAATATGAATAGCCCTTTATAAGGCTTGTAATAGGAAAAAAATCGGCGTAGCATAAGGACCTCCTTAAATCCGTAATGGCGGTAATAAATGTGCAAGCCCTTACCCGTCGCAAGTTTGCGCTAGATCCCTGCGATCTTGGGCAGCTAAGCTCTTGTCCTGGATAGCAGGTACAGGAAGTACGGAGCGCCAATCACGGCAACCACGATCCCGGTCGGAATCTCGGACGGTTGAATGATCCAGCGGCCCAAAGTGTCGGCAGTGATGACCAGCAAGGCACCGACCAGCGCCGTTACCGGAAGCAGCATTTGATGCTTCGCACCGACCAAACGCCTGGCCAGATGCGGCGCTATAAGGCCGACGAATCCGATGCCGCCGCTTACCGCAACGCAGGAGGCAGCCAGTCCGACCGTCGCTGCCAGCAGC